>JAEWAA010000277.1 GCA_023391955.1 Bacillota bacterium
GTCCCTGGTAGGTGGCGGCGCTGCGGATCAGAATGCCTCTGCGCCCCATAGCTTCCTGCAGGCCATGAATGGTGACGCCCCATTCCGAAGGGATGCGGAACAGCAAATAATTGGCGGAGCTGGGGGTCACCCGGAGACCTAGTTCGGTCAACGCCTGGGTCAACCAGGCCGATTCCTCCCGAAGCCAATCCCAGGTGGCCCGTGCATACTCCGCGTCCCCCAATACCGCCTGGCCGATGCGCTGGGCCAGACCGTTGACGCTCCATTCCACCTGCAGACGTTTCATGGCTTCGATCCAGCTCTGTCCTGCCACCGCAAAACCAAGGCGCAGCCCGGGCACCGTATAGAACTTGGTCATCGAACGGACCACACACAATTGGTCCGATTCCGCCGCCTTACGGATGAAGCTCACCGCTTCCTCCTCCCCGGAGAAGTCGATGAAGGCCTCGTCCAGAATCACAGGCTTCCCTGCAGCCGTCAGCTGCCGGACAAACTCAGGCGGGAGCAGCCGACCTGTGGGATTGTTGGGATGCCCGAACAGAAACAGCTCCGCTTCCCCAACAGCCTTTTGCAGCTCCGCCGAGCTCCAGTCCGGATCAAAATCCCGTTCCCCAGAAAGCGGAATGTCCACGGTTCCGGCCCCTGCCCGCAGGGCGGCGGTTGCATATTCCCGGAAGGAGGGCTGCAGAAGCCCTACTGACCGGGGCTGCCGGGACCGTACCGCCAGATCGATAATCTCGGCGGCGCCGTTGCCTGCAAGCACACAAGAAGCGGGAACGCCGTAGACCTCGCTGATTCGTTGGCGCAGCTCCCGGCAATCCGGGTCCGGGTAACGCGACAGCTCCCGCCTCCATTCCTCCCGGATAATCCGTCCCGCCGCTTCCGGAGGACCCAGGGGATTCATGTTGGAGCTAAAGTCCAAAAAGCTGTTTTTATCTATGCCGTACAGCTCCGCCGCCGTCCAGACGTCGCCGCCGTGCCCGTGTTTTTCCAGCATCATGTTCACCGACCTTATTCCGTCTTCTTCACAGCAGTCTGCCTGCCGCCAGAATAACCAGCAGCAAAAAGGTTTCCGTCAGCTCATTAATGGCCCCGTAAGTGTCCCCTGTCAGACCGCCCAGCCTGGACGCCAGCCGGCGGGCCAGCACAACACTGAAACCGAGAGCCGGCAAACCAAGAGCGAAAGCAAGAACCATGCCTATTTGGACCGTTTCGCCGCCCCAAATCCCCGTTCCTGCGGACAAACCCGCAGCCAGGACCGTACAAACAGCCAGCTGCCTGCCCCCAAAGCCGGACAGCAAGGCGCCTAATCCTCCACCGGACCGGGCATACGGCCACCAGGCGACAGCTGCCGCCATGCTCCACCGGCTCCAGATCGCCACCGCAGGCAATAATCCAACCCCGTTGTGCCAGCCGGACTCCAACAGGCCCTCCAAGAGGGCAAACTTCATCAGCAGCTGCAGCACACAGGCCGCCGCCCCCATAGCTCCGACCCGGCTGTCCTTCATAATGGCCAGCATGTCTTCCCGGGAACGGTGGCTCAGCACACCGTCCGCCGTATCCATCAGCCCGTCCAAATGAAAGCCTCCGGTCAGCATTACCCACAGCCCGGTGAGCAAAGCAGCAGCAGGCACAGGAGGCAAAAGCCGGGACAAGCCCCAACCTGCCCCGGCAAGAACAAGCCCGATGGCCAGTCCCACCAAGGGGTAACAGACCACACTCCTGCGGAGCACCTTGTTGTTGAAGGGAATGTCCACCGGCACCGGGAAGCGGCTTAGCAGCTGGAACGCTGCCCCCAGGGGGTGCATTATTTCCAGCCAGCCTGAATTGCGATTGCGCATAATACACCTCCGGCAATGAAGTACCCTGTTATGTATAATAACCGTACAGTTGAGCGGATATGGGAGCGACCCAACGGCATCAGAGCCCAGCCCATCTCTGCCCGATGGCTGATGACACCGCCATAGACGTTGCGTCCGCCTAACTGCACACCCATGGCCCCGGCTACAGCAGACTCGGGATAGCCGCTGTTAGGGCTGGGATGGAGGGCGGCGAAGCGCCTTACCGAACGGAGAGCCCGCTTGCCGGACAGACCCGGGGTCAGCCAGGCGGCCAAAACCAGCAGCAGGGCAGTGAGCCGGGCAGGCAGCAGGTTCAGCAGATCGTCCAGCCGGGCGGAGGCCCACCCGAAATCACGGTAGCGTTCATTGCGGTACCCCACCATGGAATCCAAGGTGTTGGTTGCCCGGTAGAGAATAGCCAAGGGCGCCCCGCCCAACAGCGCAAAAAACAGAGGGGATACCGCTGCATCCACTGTATTTTCCGCCACCGTTTCCACTGCCGCTCGGGTGATCTCCGGTTCGTCCAGCCCGGCCGTATCCCGGCCCACAATGTAGCCTACCCACTTCCTGGCCTCCGCCAAATTTCCTTCCGCCAGAGGGCGGTACACCTGCATGGCTGCATCCTTCAGGCCTTTGAAGGCGATGGTAGTGGAGATAAACCAGACGTTGGCCGCCCGGCCTGCCCAGGGATGGACCATATACAGGGCCGCAATCAGGGCGTACATCAGACCGGAAGACAGCACAACTGTCGTTGCGGTTAAAATAACCCCTCTGAGCCGCTCCCGCCGGGGTGAGCGGTCCTGAGCCAGCTCTGCGCCTGTAGGATATAAACGGGCCTCCAGCCACCGGATCAGCTGTCCCATCAGAATGACAGGATGTTTGGGCCAGGGCGGATCACCGATGACCCAATCCACAAGAATAGCCGCCAGCACCATCCACAGAAGGTCCGCCGGATGATAAAACAACATGCTCGTTTACCGCCTTCCCTTTGCCAGTTCCTTTTGCAGCCGCTTCAGCTCCACGGGAATGCCCGCCGTCACCAGGTACACCTCCTGGCAAACCGCTGCCACACGCTGGTTCATGATTCCTGCCAAATCCCGGTACAGGCGTCCCAACGGATATTCGGGCACGATACCGCTGCCTACCTCGTTGGTGACCAGCAGCACATGGTGTCTGACCTTCAGCAGACTTTCGATCAGCGCATCTATCGCCTCCTCCGTTCGTTGGGCAGCACGCTGGCGGGCCACCTTGTCCCACTCGCCTTCTTCCTCAGCGAGAAGGACATTGGTCAGCCACAGGGTGAGACAGTCCACCAGCACAACCTGAGGGCTGGCTTTATCGGCTGTTCTGTCCAATGTGCCCAGTGTTTCGGCCAATGCCAACGGCTCCTCCAGCGTATCCCAACAAATGTCCTGGTCCAGCTCACGTTTTGTGCGGTGAAGGGCAATCCGCTCCTCCATCTCCTCATCGAAAGCCTGGCTTGTGGCAATATAATAGCCGGTTTCGCTTAATTCGGCCGCGTAGGCTTCGGCGAAGCCGCTTTTGCCGCTTCTGGCTCCGCCTGTAATCAGCACCAGCATGTGGTCCCCCACTCCCCTTGCCCTTTTATGAAGAAAATATTAATGCCCTTCGCTTCCGCTTACCCCTGCCTGGGCAAAAGTAGCCATCTCCGCCATGATCTTCACCGCAGCCTCCACCAAATGGAAGGCCAGCACCGCACCTGTTCCTTCGCCAAGCCGCATATCCAGCCCCAGCATCGGCGAGATGCCGGCTTCCTTCACCAACAACGCATGACCCTGCTCCCCGGACAAATGAGCCCCGATCATATACCCCTTCGCCGCCGGAGCCAGTCTGGCTGCAGTGAGAGCCGCTGCCGTGGAGATGAATCCGTCGATGACAATGGGCTTGCGGGAGGCAGCTGCGCCGAGGATCAGCCCGGTCAACCCGGCGATTTCCAAACCGCCTACCTTAGCCAGCACATCCATCGGGTCCTCAGGATTGGGCTGGTTGGTTTGAAGCGCTTGTTCGATAACTTCAATCTTGCGGACCAGCCGCTGGTCGCTGATGCCTGTGCCTCTGCCTGCCGCGGCAGCAGAAGTGATACCTGCAAAAACCGCCAAAATTGCCGCGCTGGGGGTGGTATTGCCAATGCCCATCTCGCCAGTGGCGAACAATCCGATGCCTTGCTCCGCCAGCTCCAGTGCCAACTCGTAGCCGGCCTTTACCGCCGCTTCCGCCTCCTCCCGGGTCATCGCCGCTTCCTTGGCCATATTGCGGGTGCCCCGGCGGATTTTGCGGTTCAAAAGCCCAGGATGCTCCACGTCTCCATTAATGCCCATGTCCACACAAACCACGTTTGCTCCGGCATGCCTGGCCAGCACATTGACGGCTGCTCCCCCGGCAAGGAAGTTCAGCACCATCTGCCAGGTAACCTCAGACGGAAACGCGCTGACTCCTTCCTCGCACACGCCGTGATCCCCTGCCATCACCACCACCGTTTTGGTGCCCAACGACGGAGCAAGCTCACCGGTAATCCCGGCCAGCTGCACAGCAATCTCCTCCAGCTTACCCAGACTGCCCGGGGGTTTGGTCAACTGGTCCAGATGCTGCCGCGCCCGCTCCATAGCCCCCTCATTCAACGGGAGAATGCCCGCCGTCATTTCCTCAATACCGTTAACATACGACATTTGATATGCTCCTTCCTCTGTGTAAAAAATGAACTCTCTCCAATTTGCCTTCACTTTCATGGGAACCAACTATGTATCGGCGGCGCTTACGCCTCAACTTACCGCCACTAACTTTAGTTCTGCCGTCGAGCCACCCGCTAACGGAACTCTGCGACTCTTACGCCTCAACTTACCCCCACTAACTTTAGTTCTGTCATACCTCCACCCGCTAACGGAACTCTGCGGCTCTTAGAGGCTGAAAACACAAGGTTTTCGATTCTAACGGAACTCAGAAGCCCTTAAACGGCTCATAATCGTCCCTTGGCAGCATTTTTGGCCGCTAAGAGTCGCTCAGTTCCGTTAAAGTTGCACACTCCCCGAATTTCTCGTCTAAGAGTTTCTCAGTTCCGTTAGAAGCATCACCTCACCTCTGGATCGCCCTAGCCACATTTGGATTCGATAAAGAGCATATTAGTTTGTGGTAGGTTGAGTCATAGAGGTCGCTGGTTAGTCGTCAAAACACACTAGGTTT
Source organism: Bacillota bacterium (assembly GCA_023391955.1). Taxonomy (GTDB): domain Bacteria; phylum Bacillota; class Bacilli; order Paenibacillales; family NBRC-103111; genus Paenibacillus_AR. Next base: position 5,040 of record JAEWAA010000277.1, read on the forward strand.
GCCAATAGCGGAAGGCATTGTTCCGCTATCTCCTCCTTTATCGGGAAAAGCGGGCAATAGCGGAAGGTAAGCTTCCGTTATTGCCCCTGCGGACAGAGGTTAGTTGGTTTAAAGTCTGCAATAGCGGACAACTGGCTTCCGCTATTGGGCCTGCATGGGGGATAGCAGACGAATAGCGGAAATTAAGCTTCCGCTAACGGCAGGTTAGCCGGTATGGCCGGCCTTCGCCGTGCCCTTCCAATCAGGGCGGAGCAGCGCCCACGCCTCACGCCCCCTCCGGCAGCAGCACCTCCGCTGCCCACCGGCTCAGCCCTCCGCCGGCTGCAGCAAGATCTGCGGTATCCCCGATACCGGGTGGGCTACCACAGCCGGGACCGTGCCATAGACCCGGCCGATCAGCGCCGGGTCCATTATCTCCGCCGGCGTGCCCTCGGCCACAATCCGCCCCTGGTGCAGCACCAGGAGGCGGTGGCAGTACTGGGCCGCCAGATTCAGGTCGTGAAGCACCGCCACGACCGTCAGTCCGTTCTCCCGGTTCCAGCGGGCGACGTAATCCATCATCTGCAGCTGGTAGCCGATATCCAGATAGGTGGTGGGTTCGTCCAGGAGCAGCACCCGGGGCTCCTGGGCCATCGCCTTGCCCAGCGCCGTACGCTGGCGCTCACCGCCGCTCACCTGGTCCAGGGTACGGTCGGCCAATGCCGTAAGGCCGAGACGTTCCATAACCTGATCCAGGAACTGGTCACGCTTCTCCCCTGACGCTGCACGGCCGCGCATTTCCCCGCCAGAGCGGCGTTCACGCCCCAGCCAGTCCTGATGGGGGAACCGCCCCATCTCCACCACCTGGCGCACCGTGAAGCCTACAGGCGGAATCGCCTCCTGCTCCAGCACCGCCATCAGCTGCGCCAGCCTCCGGCGGGAATACGACTCCGCCGCACGGCCTTCGATGCGCACGCTCCCTGCATCGGCCCGCTCCACGCCGGAGATAAGCCGCAGCAGCGTGGATTTGCCGCTGCCGTTGGGCCCGATGATGCCGTAGATCTCCCCCGGCTTCACCCGGAAGCTCACACCCTGCAGCACCGGAGCGCCGTCATAACCCTTAACGCAATCCAACGCCTCGATCATGCCGCTTGTTCACCTGCTTTATTTTAATTTTTGCCTCGTTCAACCGCCCGACCGAATCCTCCGCTTCTGCAGCAGATACGCGAAGAACGGCGCGCCCAACAGCGCCGTAACCACGCCCAGCGGAATTTCCTTGGGCGACAGCACCATCCGGGCCAGGGTATCGGCCCACAGCACATAAATCCCGCCCACCAAGGCCGACAGCGGCAGAATCAGCCGGTAGTCAGGGCCGACGGTCAGCCGCACCAGATGCGGCACCACCAGGCCCACGAAGCCGATGACGCCGCACACAGAGACAGCCGCCGCCGTCAGCAGGGTGGAAACCAGCAGCACAATCAGCTTGGTGCGCTCCAGATCCACACCCATGTAAGCCGCCTGGCGCTCTCCCAGGGCCATCAGGTTCAATTGCCGCACGTAGACGCACAGTACAGAAAATCCAACCACAGCATACGGGAACATAATTTGCGAATAAGACCAGTTGCGCATGGACAGGCTGCCCATGAGCCAATAGAGGATTTCATTCACCACTTGATTAGACATGCTGACCATCAGCGACACGAAGGAGCTTAGGAAGGCGCTAACCACTACCCCGGAGAGCACCATGGTTTCGATCCGGGTTTTGCCGCCGTGGGAGGACAGGCGGAAGACTGCACCCAGGGTAAGGGATCCGGTCAGGAAAGCCACCAGAGGAACCGTCCACTGCCCCAGCGCCTGCTGGTAGCCGAACAGAATCAGGAAGGCCGCGCCGACGGAGCAGCCCGAGGCGACACCCAGAGTGTAGGGGTCAGCCAGCCGATTGCGCAGCACTCCCTGGAAGCCGGTGCCCGCCGCCCCCAGGGCAGCCCCCACCAGAATAGCCAGCACCACCCGGGACAGCCGGATTTTGAAGATAATCTGCTCATGGGCCGCCGGCCAGTCCGGCGTTATCCAACCGCCCAGCAGCGGCACCCGGGAGAACAGAATTTGTCAGACCTCTGCAAGGGGCAGCCTGGCCGAACCCAGGGACAAGCTCACAATAACGGAGAAAAGAAGGAGCGCAGCCGCTCCTCCTCCCCACACTAAGAGTCGTTTTTTCATGTTATTTGACAACGTCCGGATGAATCGCCTTGGCAATCTCCTTAAGCCCTTGAGTCAGCCGGGGCCCGGACCGGTTGGTCAGATTGGTATCGATGCCGTACATCTTGTTGTTCTTCAGCGCATCGGTAGTCGAGAAGCCGGCTCTGCTCTTGATGGTTTCCGGCAGATTCCCCATGCCTTCGCCCACAGAATAGATGATGACCTCAGGGTTGGCCTTCACAATCGCCTCAGGATCAATTTCATACCAGCCTTTTTTGCCGGCGCCTACATTGATGCCACCGGACAGCTCCACCATTTCGCTCAGGAATTCCCCGTCCCCTACGGTCCAACCGGGATTAAATTCCATGTACACGCGCTTTTTGGGCGCATCCTTCACCAGGTCCTTCACCTTCTGGATGTCGCTTCTCATGGAATCGGCCACCTTCTTGCTTTGGTCCTGCATATTCATGATCTTGCCGTACAGCTCCACACGTTCGATGGCCTGCTCCATGCTTTTGGGGTTAATGGCGAACACCTTCACACCCAGGTTGCGGAGAGCCTCCACCGGTTTTTTGTTCAGAGACGAGGATGCGAACACCACATCGGGGTTCAGCGCCAGCACGGATTCCACATTGGTGGTCAAATCCCCCACCTGTGTCTTCTTTTTGGCGTCCGCCGGATAATCGCTCCACTTGTCCACACCTACGATGCGGTCTCCCGCACCAACGGCGAACAAACTCTCGGTTTCACTGGGAACCAGCGTCACGATCCGTTCGGGCGCCTTCTCGAAAACAACCTCCGTATTGGTGGCATCCGTCACCTTCAGGGGATAGACGGTTTGCTGGGATGCTGCCGCTCCTGCCGAGGGCGATGCCGCCGCAGCCGGTGTAGCCGTAGCCGCCGCTGTGGGTGACGCGCTCCCCTCCGCATTGTCTTTGCCGCCGCAGCCGGTTAAGGCCAGGGATAACGCCAGGACGAGCGCCATAGCCCAGCCTGCGGTTTTCTTGAACTTCGAATCTGCAACCATGTTCATTCCTCCATTTGCGTATTTTCCGCCATTTTAGCCGATGTTCCCATGAAGATTCACGCGAAAAAGCCCCCAGCCCAAAAACGAGGCCAGAGGCGAGCAAATCAAGGACATAACGGAATGCCAGGAGCATCCCCATTTAAGTACACATGATTAGCCTGATCCTTTTCCTCGAAGGATTTCGCAGCTTGTACCCAAGGGCAGGTCTCCTGACTTGCGGGTTGAGGCGTATCTGACAACTCGCTTGAGGGCATCTTACACCGCCTTTTCGCCCCATCCTGCGTTACTTTCGTTTGACGTACCACCGGTACGCCTTCACAAAAGTGCCTTGCCTGGAACGAAAATTCAGTATAATCTGCTCCCCTCGGAGTTTTCAGAGACACCTAATAACTCGCCCGGCCTTCCCATTCAGCGCTTCACGCGCATAAACAGTGGCTTTGGTTCAATGGGCTCATCCCCTGCTCACAGTGGCGGGACCGTGCCGGCTTCTACCGGCTTCCCTATTAACCCTTGCACCGCTGCGGTGCGAAGGGACCCTCGGGTATAGAATCTGTCTAACAATGGATATGGACGGGCGGATGTTCGAAACACCCCTATGTTACCTTTAGAGCCCTCGGGAAGTCAAGGTGAAATGAAGCTCCTGATGCCTAAAGACGCGTGCGGATATACATGTAATCATTCAGAAGCAGGTCCAGCCTCTTGCTGATCTCAATCACCTTAGGATCGGTGAGAGACTCCTCCACACTGGCGGCTTGTTCAAGCCGGGTGCGCAGCAGATGGATCTCTTCCTCCAGCCCAACTGTCGTATGGCGGCTGCGCCCGGATGAGGGCTCCACAGCCAAACGGACAGCAGTGTTCGTCATATTCCTGCTCACACGAACCGGAACGGCTTTTGGGTAAGAGCGAATAAACGGACCGGATGCCATTCCAATTCCCTCCCCATGCTTTTGACAAAAGCAGACGGCCTGCCTGAATTGTGCACGATTGCAACCGGTCAAGCCCTACTCCCAATATACCAGTTAATTCCTGAAAAGGGAAGGCGAAATACCCGGTCGGCGGGGAGTTGTACAGGGCTTTTACCCTACATGTGAAAGCTTCGCCATAAACTTTCCAATCCGTTCCAGAGCCTCCAAAAGCTGATTAATCGAGGTGGCATAGGAGCACCGCAAAAAGCCCTCTCCGCCCATTCCGAATACATGTCCGGGCACCGCAGCCACCTTCGCCTCATTCAACAGTCGGAAGGCGAACTCCTCCGAGGTAAGGCCTGTGGACTCAATGCTGGGGAACGCGTAAAATGCGCCCTGCGGCTCATGACAGGCCATGCCGATATCCCGGAAGCCCTTCACCACCAGCCGTCTGCGCTGGTTGTAGGATTCCATCATCCGGTCCTTCTCCTCCATGCCGTTCTTGAGCGCCTCCAGCGCTGCCACCTGACCCATTATGGGAGCGCACATGACCGTATATTGGTGGATCTTCAGCATGGCGGCAATCAGCTCCCGGTGGCCGCAGATATAGCCCATTCTCCAGCCCGTCATGGCGAAGGCCTTGGAGAAGCCGCTCACCAGGAGCGTCCGGTCCTTCATCCCGGGCAAGGAGGCAAAGCTGCAGTGGTTGCGGTCATAGGAAAGCTCCGCATAGATTTCATCGGAAATCACCAGAAGATCATGCTCCTCCACCAGCTTGGCGATAGGCAGCATTTCCTCATAGGTCATAACGCTTCCCGTGGGATTGTTGGGGTAACACAGAATCAGCACCTTGGATTGGGGCGTAATCTTCGCCTTCAGGCTATCGGCGGTCAGCTTGAACCCGTCCTTGGCGAAGGTCTCGATTCCTACCGCCACACCGCCGCCGATGGTCGTGATGGGGCTGTAGGACACATAACACGGCTCCGGGATCAGAATCTCGTCTCCCGGGTTAATCAGCGCCCGCAGCGCCAGATCGATGGCTTCGCTGCCGCCGACGGTGACGATCATCTCATGGGCCGGATCGTAGGCCACATGAAACCGTTCATACAGATATTCCCCAATGGCTTCCCGCAGCTCGGGCATGCCCGCATTGGAGGTATATTGGGTTTTGCCGCGCTCCAGCGAATAGACACAAGCCTCCCGCACATGCCAGGGGGTGACGAAGTCCGGCTCGCCTACCCCCAGGGAGATGATGCCCGCATCCTTGCTGGCGCTCACCAGATCAAAAAACCTGCGAATCCCCGAGGGCGGTATAGCCCTGACCCGGGGGGTTAAATAACGCTCCATGGAATCCAGCTTGGATGTCATGCTTTATCGTAACCTCCACTCGATATAATTACGGGGCAATGACCAGCCGGTTATCATCCTCATGGTCCTCGAACACAACGCCGTCCTGCTTATATTTTTTGAGAATAAAATGGGTTTTAGTTGACAGTACCCGGTCGATGGAGGAGAGCCGCTGGGACACGAACGACGCTACTTCCTTCAAGTTATGGCCTTCTACTTCAACCAGCAGGTCATAAGCGCCGGACATCAGATACAGAGTTTTCACTTCAGGGAACAGGTAAATCCGCTCGGCAATGGCATCGAAGCCTCTGCCCCGCTCCGGTGTGATTTGCACCTCAATCAACGCGGTTACCTTGTCATCCTCCACCTTGCTCCAATTGACAACGGGCGCGTACTTGACAATGACCTTCTCCGCTTCCAGCTCCGCGATGGCCGTCAGCACCTCCTCATGCGGCGCCCCCAGCATGGTCGCGATAAGTTCCGGCGCCCGGCGGGCGTCCTCGTTCAGAATCTCCAGAACCTTGGATTTCAGTTCAGTCATGTTTCGATCAGCTCCCCGAATTAATGGCTTCTTATGATTAGCCTCTTGAAAAAGTTGCTAATGCAGTTCATGTTAACACATGTTTGCCCGTGTTGCCATACAGGTCTTTATTTAAAAAACCGCAACTGTGCAGTTGCGGCTTCGTCTCCCTATGCATGGTTTGTCTTCTCTGTCCATCCGAACCGGGAATGATTCATGTTACCGTACAAGGTAATGTTCTGAAAACCCGCAGGAAACGTATATCCGGCCGCCTGATGCCAATAAATCCGCTCCCTGCTCCTTGGCACTGCAGATTACGTTATATATGGAGCTGACAGCAATAAAAGCCTTATATAACTCAGTGGAGAAATCTTCGGTACCCAACTCTTGAAGCAGCGCATGTTGGATCGGATAATAACTGGCAAGCTGGCTTTTGTAAACCGTAATATCGGATTCCCCCCGATGGATGCTGAAGGATTCCGGATAGCTCAAGCTTGTGAAGGCATGTTCAGCGCACATTTCCGGCAGAAAGCTGTACAGCTCTTCGGCCAGATGGTGATCGTCCAAGTGGTTTAGCAGGGTGTCATAATAATCCTCATAGCTCCCCTGCTCCACACAGGCACCGTATAACCCGATAGCCTGGCGGGTGAAGCGTGCCAGCTGTTCCTCGGAATAGGGATAGGGCGTATAGGTTTCTTCCTCCTGTCTGAGGAAGAAGAACTGCTTTTGCGAGCCAAACCCCTTCGTGCTCCACTCCCGGACATAGTCCGCCACCAATCCGCTCAGCTCGGGACTTACGATATTATTAATCCTGCATTCGCCAGTGATGTTATCGCCGTTTTTGGCGCCATAGACCTTGATGCAGCAGATCTTCTGGTTGCCGATCCGATCGGCAATTCCTTCCCGGAGGAGCTTCCACAGGGTTGAAGCCTCATGTTCCTGCGGGGTGTCCCCCATTCCCACAACATTGCTCTGGTACATCACCCAGCGGTGCGGGGTTCCTGCGAATACGGTTTCCAGTCGGGCGGACGGGTTACCCTTAACCATCGCACGGATGCCATCCAGCATGCCGAACAGAAAGCTTCCCTGAGCCATACCCAGCGCCTGCTTCCGGTCACTGCCGAGTGCCGCGGAACATTCGAACAGACGGCGGTCCCAATCGGGGGAATCCACATAAAAATCAAGCACTGCAGTTTGTTCCTTCAGTTGGGCGATCTCCGGATGGATGGTAATCCGCCATTCCGGCAGAGTCAGCGCACCGTCTATGATTTCGCATTGTTCGTCTGCAAGAAGGCTTTGCATGCTTATAAGAATAGATTGCGGATCGTCCAGGGCTAGAGCCTGTTCCTGCTTCCCCCGTTTTTTCAGCTTGTTAAAAAACATCGTGTCACTTCCTTTACTATGTGGAATTACCAGTCGGAGGATAAATCATGCTGGGCACAAAATATGGTGGAAATTGTATAATGTTGTCATCGGTTGGTTTCCGTTTTTTGTTTACACAAAAATGATTACAAAAAAAGATGGTACAACATTGGATGTTATACCATCTTCGTATAAATTGTGTAAAAAAGCCTAAGCCTGATTCGGTTCCTCCTGCTCCACCACCAGCACGTCCACACCCGTGTCCTGAATACGGGCCAGCTCCTCCTCTACCGCATCCCAGTCCGTGATCAGAGTATCGAATTGGGAGGGTTCGGCCACCTTCAGGAAGCCTTCGAAACCCACTTTGTTGTGGGGGACCAGCGCAATATTGCGCCGGCTGTTCTCAATGACCGCCTGCTGGAACGCGGCAACCTCGGAGGTGCCGTTGGTTAGCCCGCTTTTGGCCGAGAAGCCTGCACCGGTAATGAAGTTCAGATCGAAGTTCATCCTCCGCACAAAATCAATGGCCAACGCATCACGGCAATTGCCTCTTGCCCGAAGCTTGCCTCCGGCGATGTACACATCCACATTCTCCCGGGTGCGCAGCTCATCGGCAATAATGATGGAGTTGGTGACCACCGTGAAGGGAATGTCCCGGGGCAGGTATTTCAGCATCAGAAACCCTACGGAAGCACTGGTCAAAAAGATAATGTGATTCGCCTGGATGAAGGTACAGGCTCGTTTGGCAATGGCATCATAGTGAGGATCAATCTCCTCGATCTCCCGCACCGTCCAGTTGGCGGGCGGTTGAAGCCCCACCTTTTGCAGGGGAATAGCCCCGCCATGCGTCCGCTTCAGCAGACCTTTTTCCTCCAGAATCCGCAGATCCCGTCGGGCAGAATCCACCGATACCTGAAAGCCTTCCTGAATATCAGCAATGCTGATCCTGCCTTTGGATTCCAATTGCTTAAGAATTTCCTGATGGCGTTCTTCAATAAACATCGGATCACCGCCTGAATAGGTTGACTGATCATGGTCGACTCATCATCAGTTATTCACATTATATCACGTTTGTTAATCATTTTAAATGGTTTTTTTAATTTTTTTCCGAAAAACATTAATAAACATTAACAAACGTGCAGGCGGTAATGTTCCGGTTTAATTTATTCAGGCCCAGGTCGGTTTAGTTCGGCTGATCCGGACTGAGGAGCCGTTATTTTCCCTAAAAACACGCTTTCGGGGATTTCGCGGACACAGGGTACGTATTTCCCTGTTATCCTGTCCCAGCCGCTTCTTTTCCGGTACATAACGGATTCTCAGTCCGCCCAGCTGCAAAAATGCCGTCTTTCCGCGATATAAAGGATTCTGAGTCCGTTAGAAGGCGACGCAGTTTTGGAGCATGGTTTTTCCGCTATCCGGCGCATTCCTTAGGGATACCGTTCATCTTTTACCGCTCCAATAGAGCCTGCCCTAGTCCAGTCTCCAGCACATTGGTGTGGGCATCGTCCATCCACAGCGTGCCGAGCCAGGTGTCCAGCTGGTACCAATGGCCTATTTGTCCCTTCCCCTTCACCGTCTGCGGACCAAGCTCGGCAACAGGCGCTGCTCCGGCAAGCGGCTGCCGGTAGAGCGGCTTCACGGCATTCAGCTTTATTGCTCCGGCAACGGGCTTAAACTCTCCGAACAATACACCCTGCCCCTTGTTCCAGCCACCTTCCCCGTTGGCAATCCAGCCTTCCTTGCCATCCGCGGTTTTGATGTGGTACCAATTGCGCCAATGCTCGGTACTGATCACCTGTTGGGAATCATTGGTTACCTCGAAGGCCCGCTGATTGTTTTCCGGCGATTCGTACAGAACCCCAGACCCCGGCAGATAAAGCGGAAGGATTTCCTTCACCGTGGTCAGCTTAGGCTTCATAATGCCCCGGCCATTAATCCACTTCGGGCCCAGCCAAGTATCAATCAAATACCATCCGGAGGTGAAATAATAAGGCCCGATGGTTTTCTCCCGGACATGTACAATCTGAGGAGCAACTACCCCAAGGGAATGTCCGGCGTCATCATAAAGCCCCGCCTCCAGCAACAGCTCATACTCGTCATCACGCAGCTCATTGTAACGGGTTTCCAGCGGAAAAATCCACTGTGGCCCCAGCCAGGTGTCCACCATCAACCAGTGCCCAAAGAGAGGAGCCTGCTCATGGTTGAAATCATCAACCAGAACCAATTCCCCCTCCGCCAGAACGGTTAGGACCTGAGGAGAAATCTCCGCTCCCGTGGAAGCCGCAGCCCCCTCCAAAGCATACAACGGCACCGGATCCAGCGTACGGATCTGATACGGGTGAGCCGATAAAGGCTGTATGTGCTGGAAACTACGGAGTCAGCTGTTGCCGCAGCTGCAGTTGCTTGAGCGTTAGCCGGGGGTCCCCAAGTGACAACGGACAGCATCATGAACAAAGCGGCAACCGCTCCAATAAAGCCGGCTTTTTTATTCCACGACCTTGAAACCATCCACTACCAGCTCCTTCCTAATTTACACCTTATAGACGCAAAAGGAGCTATATAGTTCTTTCACATTTCGTTTAAATCTGGAAATTCTCCTCAGCCAGATGGGAACACACCCAATCCTTAATTCGTCTGGCCACCTCCGCCGGCTCCGTTTCCGAGGTATCAATGATGGGCATCGGCGGGTCGTACACGCTGTCCGCATGCTCCAGTAGCCAGGCAGCGAAGGTATTGTGTTCCGTAATCAGCCCCTCCTCCCACTTTCGGGCGCGCAGTCTTTCTTCGCGGATACGGTCATGACAATGCAAATTAAGGTAATAGATCTTGCTGAAGCAGGAATAATCCACACACTGCTCCACATCCCTGGGCATCATCGTTCCGCAAAGCATGGTCAACCTTCCTCCTGCAGCAATACCGCGCGCCACTCGAAGCCAAATATTGCGCTGCTTCTGCCAATCATCGCCTGTAAAAGGGCTCAACCAATCCAGATCGAAAATCTCAAATTCCGGCAGCACTTTCCGCAGCTCAGGGATCACGAATGATTTCCCCGACCCACTAGCCCCTGTCACAATAAATAAAGGGAGCTTCCCTTCCATCTTCCCTTCCTCCTCCGGGCAATTTTCCAGTTCCATTGTACGAAATCCAATCCAGCAAGGAGTAGGGTGAAGATGGATAAAACAGAATAATCCTCTATTACCACAAATTCCGCAAGAAGGCAGACAAAAAAAGCACACCCGCATTCTAGCAGATGTACTTTTTCTCCTTCATTTGGTAGAATTATACTTGGAAATAAAATTCAGTCCCATGGTGCCATTTTCTCGTCCTTTACATTAACAGAACTACTTTCAAATACATTATTTACTGCATCAGCTTCTTTGAGGGAGAGCGTTTTCATCATACCGCGGAGATCTTGGGAGAGTTCTTCAATCTTTTTCAAACGGATCACCTGAGGTAAGCACGATGAAGCTTGAACGGTTACCATTATAACACCCCTCTTATAAGTAATTATTGGAAGAATACACTTATTTAATAATATCAGAGTTTCTATATTCTGAGAACTAGGATGGTGGGGAATTTTGTCCAAAAGGAAGCTCTTACTGCTCGTTTTATCGCTTTTTGTAATAACACAACTCTGGTTTGTATACATTACCTTATCCAACCCTTATTTGGGAATTCAGGTAGAGAAAGATATGAGTAATAATTGGGTGGTGACAAGTGTAATGAAAGAGGGCTTTGCAAATGGAGATTTGCTGCCCGGCGATATTATTCTTTCAGTAAACACTCACCCTCCGGAGAAAAACCAGAACATTCTAAAGTGGAATGGCATTGAACAAGCTGATTATGTCCAAATTCAAAGGGCAAATGAAATTCTAGAATTTTATTATACGAATGTTAAACTACGCTTTTACGATCTTTCCCCATTACTTGGTGGGACACTTTGCTTTCTGTTAGTAGGAATTATCTGGAGAAAAATGGGTGATTCACCTTCTGCTCGGATGCTGACAGCAGTTTTTCTTACGGGTGGAATAATTTTCCTGAGTCAAGGTGCTTCGATTCGTGGAGACCCCTTGGGAAAAGTAATGATTACTTCCCTGATGATGCTCCTTCCGGTTTGTTTCATGCAATTTCTTCTTACATTCTTTAAAGAAAAAAGCGATATTTTTCTATCCCCTGTTCTTTTCAAAATACAATGGATCTTATACCCTCTAATTGTTATAGGAACTATTTATAAATTGCCGTATTTCTACAACAACAATCTAGCTAATATTATTTATAACATTAACGGAACGATATCACTCGGTTTTTTTACGATCACACTTATTGGAAATATTGTTTTTCTGTCATATCTATATCTTAAGTACCAACGAACTGGAGACAAAATATCCTCAATCATTAAGACAATCTGGGGCTCTTTACTTTTTTCATTTCTTCCCATTACTTTATTGTCATTTATCCCCCAGATCCTTGGTAAAAGCGATGTCATCGATGCCGTATACACCAGTTGGTTCCTATTATTCTTTCCCGCGTCCTTTGCTTACCTGATTGCGTCTGATCAGTTATATGACATTGGTCTGGTGTTCCGCCGTTTCTTATTCGGCTGTATTCTCGCCGTGGTTCCATCCGCATTATTAACCGGTTTATTCACCTTGTCCTTCTACCGCATCGTTCAAAAGGAGCAAGTGATTTTTCTCTTTTTTGCTTGTGTCCTGACCCTTTCGCTTATGCTGTATTTCACTGAACATCTTGTCACCCGGCTGGAGACGCTGTTTTTCCCCCGCCGGGCCATGCTCAAAACATCTCTGAAGAAAATCTCCAAAAACCTGAGTACGGTTTCCACCATGCGGGATCTAAAGGATATCTTCCTGAATGACATTGTGCAAACCTTGGAGGTCCGGGGTGGAGCTATTGTCTTCCGTTATCCGGACAGTGTCGAAGTTTTGTCGGCCGGTGAGGTGAATGAAACGGAGGTGAAGGAGCTGCTTGTGGGGGGGACACTCCTCCAGGATGACCGGTATACCTGCAAGGAGATTAGCCGTACGGAGGAGAGCACCAGCTATCTGGTGATGACACGAAAGCGCACCAATGTGCTGCTCAGCAAGGAGGAGCGCCATTGGTTGGGCCTCATTACCTCCTATCTGGAGGTTTGTATGGAGAATGTTCATCTGATCCGAACGTTGACTAACCAGCTTCAGGACTTGTCCACCAAGTTTTCCAATAGCGCGTCAGCCGAGGAGTTCCAGTGGTTTCGCAAGGTGATGTTCGAATTGCAGGAAGAGGAGCGGATTCGTATCGCAGCAGATCTCCATGATACTACCATGCAGGATTTATTCTTTCTGAAACGGCGCTTCGCCGCCCTGATGGAGCGGTTCGCCATGAATCCGGAGGAGAAGCAGAATCTGGACAATATTCTGAAGTTTGTGGATTTGATCAACGCCAGCCTGCGCCAAAGCTGCTTCGAGCTGAACCCCCATCTCCTCCGGGAGATCGGGCTGGTGCGCACCTTGAATCAGTATCTGGAGAAGGAAACCTATACCACCCCCTTCAAGATTCTGTTCGACGCGGAGGATGGTGTGGAGCGGGTGGAGCAGGAAACACTGGCCACCAAAAAACATATCCTGCGGATTGTGCAGGAGCTGTTGAACAATGCCAAGAAGCATTCCGAAGCATCTGTGGTCAGCTTCCGTTTTTCTATGGAGGGGGACCGGTATCTGCTGGTGTATGAGGATAATGGGGTTGGCATCGGAGCAGAAACGAAGGAAACGCGCAGAATCGGGGAATCGGGGATTGGTTTGGAGCAAATGAAGGGCCGGGTGCTGCTTTTGCAAGGCTCCTTCGAAGTAGCCACTCTTCCCCAAGGCGGTACATGCATCACCATTGTGATTCCGGTGCAGGAGGAAACCGAACCGAAGGCTATACAACCGCCGCATTTGCGTTTGGTGTAGCTGAGCAGCATTCTAACGGCGGTGAGAGGCGCTATTGGGCCAAAAATGCACCCTCTGGAATTCTAACGGCGGTGAGCGCCGTTATTCACCAGAAATCCGGGCAAACCGGGGGACTTTTCCGCTAATAAGGTCTCTGGCCGCCGTTAGAATTCCAAAGCCCCTGTTTTCGCCCAAATAAGGGCCGTGGCTTCCGTTAGCGTCCGCAACTTAGGAGTCCGTGCCGCACACGCATCCCCACCCTCACCCGTACAAGAAAAAATCCCACCCTCGATCACTCGCGCCTCTAGTTGGCAAATGATCGGGTGGGACCTTCTATGGATAAAATCGGCCATTCGCTCCTCAATTTGACGAAAAACCGTAAAACACGCTGTTCTGTTTGGACTTAACCGGCATTTCCCAACGTATGGTCCCGGGGGAGCATCAGCTTCTTCATATGTTCACCGATGCCGCGGCTCTCATATCCGGAGGCGATATAGATCTCAAGATCCTGCACATGGCCGGGACCTTCGATCCGGCTGCCGATTCCAACCAGATGGCCGCAATCATAAGCGGCGATCATACTGGCTGTTTCCGCATCCTGCTCGTTCCACCCGTCTTGGGGCCGCCCGGTGAGGCTGCTGAAAAACGCTGCCAGCTCTTCCTGCTCGGGAACTCCAACCTGAAGGGCTATCTTCACCTGCGTTCACTTCCTCAATCCGTCTTTCTGTATATAAATATACACCGCAATGTATTTTTATGCAAGTGTTTTTTGAGTTTTCCCCAAAAAAATATCCGGCCCTAATCGGACCGGCATTCTGGTTATTGTTTCTCCAATTCCTTGCGGACGAACTCCAGGAAGCGGACAGCTTCCTCGCGGCTTAATTCCCGGTCCCCGTCCTTAAACGCGAACTGGTCCAGTACGACCTCGTCCGGCAAATGAAGCTTGTTTTTTAACTCCTGTACCTCTCCCGAACATCTGCATATCATCTTCATAACCGGATCACCTCCATATCCAAGAAAGCGCTTATATATCTATTTTACACCTTTTTCGACAATTTAAATAGTCACCGGGGGCTCAAGACGATATTAATTCTTCTCTCTTCTCAGGCGAGCCGTGGCAATGAACCGCTCCGGAGCCGGGCCGGCGTAATAGAATGGGTAACAGGTGATAAGCCGCAGGACCGAAAACTCATCCTCCGGGAAGGAATACACTGCCGTTTCCCGGACCACCTCCACTGTCTCTACTGTATACGTATACATCCCCGTCCCGGTTTCCACTCGAATCTCATCCCCCGGCTCCGTTTGGTTCAAAACCCGAAACACCGTATCCCG
>JAEWAA010000319.1 GCA_023391955.1 Bacillota bacterium
CGTCATGACATAGAAGAAGACGCCCAGCACAAATGCAGAGATCACCAACAAAAATCCCAGCATCATCATAATCGAGCCGTTCTCTTCCTTGTAGCCCGGCAGTCCCTGCACGGCTTCCGAGCGTGTAACGGTATCCGTATTTGTAAGCTTAGCGTTAATGGTTTCCGGATCGATATCCGGCCCTTGAAGCATAATCGCATTTACAGGGGCTTCAATTCCCTTATCCGAGCCCGGAGCCGCGAAGGCAATTTTCCTCCACTCCGCTATGGGAATGAATACGGCCGGAAGGTGATTATAGGTTTGATCCTCTACAAATCCTGTAATCGTCAAGGCTTCTTCCATTCCGTCCAGCTTGAAGGTATCTCCCAGTTTAAAGCCTTCATCCTTCATGGATGTATCTACGATCACCCTGGTGGGGGAATCGGCGGCAAGAGGCTTTCCCTCTGCCACATTAGGCTCCAGAAAGCTGCCGGGGAGAATACCCAGGATGGCAATATCGACCTTATCTTCATTCTTCCGGCTATCCCCTTTCAGGGCGGTGGCCATTGAGCCTCCCATAGGGGCTGCGGCGGATACGTTCGGCATTTTTTCCAGCTCCTCCACCAATTGCCCGGAGAGAAGAGATTTGCTCATAGAAGATTTGGAGCCTTGCTCGAAGAGAACATAATCGGCCTTCATGTTCTTAAAGGAGGAAGCGGCCAGTGAGGATAAGCCATTCCCCAATCCCGACAGAATGAATACCAGCCAGGCCATCAGAACAAAAATAACGATAATCATCAAAAATTTCATCTTGCTGTGCTTGATTTCTCTCAAGGACAGAAACATACAGAGGCTCAACTCCTTATTATTTATATTTGACACTTGTGTCTAATTGGACGCGTCATGACCGATCCATGTCTATTATTAAACACCATTCCGACACATGTGTCAAAATAAACAATATGGAAATTTGGATGCCCCTATTTTTTTGCACCGCCCATCCACATGTCAAACAATAGCTTACTCCACTGGGAAACGGGAACGTTCATCATATTCGGCGTGCTGATCAGATTAAAAAAGACTCCCACATGTACCGGAAGCGGGATGTCATCTCGTAAGAGCTTTTCCTGTTGGGCCTTTTGGACAAGACGGGTAAGCTGGACCTTGAGGAATTCATGTGCATGCTCCACATATTCCACATTCGCCCGCGTTTCTTCAGAGCCGTTTGTTTTGATTTTATACGAATCCCCCAAAAGCTGGTGAAATTTGAACTCCTCCATATAAATGGCCAGCAGCTCCTGTAGAGCGGTTGCCGCATCACTTTCGTCAAGGGCGGAGGCCTTCTCCATGATGGATTGAATGGCGCGTTTCATGCATGCCGAAATAATCTCATCCTTATTGGCGTAATACTGATATATGGTGCTCCGTGCACCGGGAAGATGCTGGGAGAGTAACTTGAGATTAAACCCGTCGTACCCATGCTCCAGTACCAAACGTTTGGTCACATCCAGCAGCTCGGAACGGGAATAGGCTTGTTTTCTGCTCATTGGAAACGATCCTTTCTTTCTTGAGGTAGCGGATGATTCATGTTCATTATAGTAAAAAAGCGGCCCGTTCTCAACGGACCGCCTCTTGCCATTTCCGGTAGGACTCGTAGGCTGCACCTTGGCGGATGGCCGATAGAGCCCGTTCAATGCCTTCCTCTACCGAACCTGCGGCGTGGGCAGCCCATAGGCGGACAGCGCTGTTCAGGAGCACCATGTTGAAATATGGGGAGACGGTATGGCCCTCCAGCACGTCGGCTGTGACATGGGCCTGCCGCTCGGCTGTCCAGATTTCGCCTTCAGGCAGCTCGGCTTGCAGGTCGTAAGCTTCGGGATCGACCACGTACAGCTCCGGCGCTTCTCCTTCCCGGACCAGAAAGGTGCGGGTCCGTTTATTGGGCAGCAGATCCTCTGATCCCTCTGCACCTTGGATGATGATGCCGCTCCGGACGCCCAGTCTGGAAACAAGCTCAGCCATTTTCTCGAAAACAGTCCCGTGAAAAATGCCAATGGCCATGTACGGCGCATCGGAGAACCGCAGCAGCTTCTCCACGGAGTGGAAGATGGTCCGGATGCCCATTTGCTCCCGGTACGGCCGAATGTCCCGGAGAGCGGTGCACCACTCCTCGGCAGGGACGAATAGGACACCTGACCGTTCTGCAGCCTGCAGGAGCTTGCTTCGATCCTCCAGCTGCGCACCCCACTGCAGCGCCACATCCTGCAGCGTCACGCCATGCTTCGGCGGCAAGGGCGCACTCCCATGCAGAGTGACGGGTACACCGCAGGACGCAACGACGAAGGAAACGGCCCATGTGGCCATGTAGGATTTGGTCCGTCCGTCATAAGGACCGGCGCAATCCAGCGAACCGGGGACCGGGTGGAGCAAGGAACGTTTCCTTAGCGCATGGACAAAAGCCAGCAGTTCATCGGCGGATTCCATCTTGACCCGTTCCGCCGCCAGGAAAGCCCCGATCTGAACAGGGGTGGCTTCCCCGGATAAAATCAGCTCAGCCGCCTGGACGGCTTCCTCATAGGTTAAATCTCTCGAGCCCCGTTTGCCGCGGCCTACTTCCTTGATGAGTGAAATCACTTGCGGCTACCCCCTGTCTTATTCTCCGAGATCCACTGATACACATTGACGATGGAGCTGGCCACATCCACGACCCGCTTCCGTTCATTCATGGCCTGGGTGCGGAGGAATTCGTAAGCATCCGCCTCGGAAATCTTCTTCATTTCGCATAATATCGCCTTGGCACGCTCAATCCACTTCCGTTCCTCCAGCCGGCTGAGCAGCTGCTCCCGTTCCTTCTGCCATTGAGTCCGGCGCAGGTGGTGAGAGGAGCTGATCATCAGTGTCCAATGGATCTGTGCCGGGGTCATACCCGGAAACAGCACACCGTCCACCTCCAGGCCTCCGTGGCAGCTTTCGGTAACGGCAGCTTCCCCGCACCACCAGATTACCGGCCAGTCCCGCCAGGACAAGACGCGGGCAACCCATTCATCCAGGCAGGAGGAAGGAACAGCGAGGATGACGGCTTCACACTTGGAGGCTAAAGCCTTGGCCTTCTGGTCGCCGCGCAGGGATTGGAACCGGAAGCCCAATGCGGCAATGGCCGCTTCCGGGGGCATCCCGAACCGGTCAGGCTCGTCACTGCTCCGTTTCGCCTCCGATGAAGCATCGGCTGCGGCTGCACCGGATGGTCTGATCACCAGAAAATGTTGAAGCATCTGCGGCCTCCTTACCTGTAAAAGATCCTCGCACAGCTACATATGTAATGTAATATTACATAAAAATCCTCCGGTTGTCGATAATAATAATTAACTAAGCATCCATGTAATCTATATTGACGTGAGTCAAAAGGAAAGCTATAATCAATTCATCACAAAGGCGTGATACCCTTTCGAATACAAGTGTTCAGCGTACAATGGCGTACTCTGAAACCGGCAATGAGGCCAACCTGCGGACAGCATTCGTCCGTCTGTTGGCCTCTTTATGTTCAATAAACAAGTTCCGAGGGAGAGTGATGGAGATGGCGACTACAATCGAGGCCTACAAAGCGGATTTAAGCTTTTCAATCATTTGGGAGAAGATCGTCCGTTACGCGAATGAGGGTTGGGATACCTTGGAGGAGGCCGATGTCCAGGCACTGAAATGGTACGGCGTATTCGTGCGCAAATCCACCCCGGGTTACTTTATGATACGGGTCCGTGTTCCCGGCGGCATTCTGGAGCACGGCCGGTTTACGGCAGAGCAATTGAGAGCCTTGGCGGATGTGACCCGTGATTACGGCCGGGATATTATGGACCTGACCACCCGCCAGCAGGTGCAGCTGCGGTGGATTCGGATGGAGGATGTGCTCACCGTATTGGAAAAGCTGAACGCGGCGGGACTTTCGACCATGCAGACGGGTATGGATAACATCCGTAATGTGACCACATGCCCGGTGGCGGGACTTCAGGCTGATGAGGCATTGGATAGCCGTCAGCTCGTGAAGGAGCTGAACGACTCGATTGTAGGGAATTGGAAGGTAGCCAATCTGCCGCGGAAGTTTAATATTACGGTTCTTGGCTGCTGCGATAACTGTACCCACGCAGAGATCAACGACATTGCCCTGACCCCGGCGAAGCGGGGCGATCTTGCAGGCTACAACGTGTGGGTGGGAGGCGGTCTCGGCTCATGGGGAACCCAGCGTTCTCTGGCTCTGGATGCCTTCGTGCTGCCGGAGCAGGCAACGGAGATGTGCCATGCCATTCTGGAGCTGTTCCATGAACGGGGCAACCGGGAGA
>JAEWAA010000367.1 GCA_023391955.1 Bacillota bacterium
GAACCCAAGAGTCTCCTCCCGGAGCGGCGCCCCAAAAGGCGTCCAAGACCCCATCCAAACAAACGTCTAAATCAGCGTCCAAATCAGGGCCCAAACCAAAGTCGACACACATCGGCAAGTGGGAAGCCGCCATCGCGGCTATGAAGGGCATGTTCCGTGACTGCTCCGACGTGGTTTACCATGAAATCCTGTTTTCCCATGGCGTAAAAGGCTGCGTGATCTTCATTGACGGGGTTGTGAAGACAGAGGAAATCGGCAACCACGCCCTGCTTCCGCTATTGGGCCTGGAGGACGTGCCGACGCAGCCGGCCGAGCTGGAGCGGCAAACCCTGATGGTTCCCCAGACCTCCCGGTGTGCCACCTATGAGGAAGCGGCGGAAGCCGTGCTCTCCGGGAATGCGGTGCTGTTCGTTCAGAACCGGGAGGAGGCCATCATTCTCCATATCCGCGGCGGAAACAGACGGGGGGTGGAGGAGCCTCAGACAGAGTCCGTTATCCGCGGCCCGCGGGAGGGCTTTGTGGAGAATCTGCGAACCAATACCGCCCTGCTCCGGTTCAAGATCAAGTCCGCCAAGCTGAAAATGAAAACCATGGTGATTGGCGAACAAACCAAAACCACCGTGGTGTTGAGCTACATGGAGGGAATCATTGATCCGAAGCTGGTGGACGAAGCCATGAAACGCCTGTCTGCGATCCGTATCGACGGCATTCTGGAGTCCGGTTATATCGAGGAAATGATTGAGGACCAGCCGTTATCCCCATTTCCCCAGCTGCAATATACGGAACGTCCGGATGCCGCCGCGGCGGCTCTCTTGGAGGGCAGGTTCGCCATTTTTGTGGACGGGACTCCTTTTGTGCTCATCGGGCCGGTGACCTTCTGGCAGTTCATGCAGGCCAGCGAGGATTATTACGAGCGATATATTATCGGCAACCTGATTCGGTGGCTGCGGATATTTTTCAGCGCCGTGGCGCTGTATTTGCCTGCGCTCTACGTGGCGGTGACCACCTTCCACCAGGACATGCTGCCTACCAACCTGCTTTTATCCATTGCCGCCGCACGGGAAACCATTCCGTTTCCGGCCATTGTGGAGGCCTTGATTATGGAGGTGGCCTTCGAGGCTCTCCGTGAGGCCGGCATCCGGCTGCCCCGCACCGTCGGGCAGGCGGTCAGTATTCTCGGGGCCTTGGTAATCGGGCAGGCAGCCGTACAAGCGGGGATTGTCTCCGCCCCGATGGTCATCGTGGTGTCGTTGACAGGGATCGCATCCTTCACCATCCCCCGGTTCAACATGGCCATCTCCGTGCGGATGCTGCGGTTTCCGCTGATGATCCTGGCAGGGGTCTTCGGATTATTCGGCATCATCATCGGCACAGTGCTGATTGCTGTTCATCTGTGCTCGCTCCGCTCCTTCGGTATCCCTTATCTAAGCGGCATTGCCCCTTACGACCCCAAGGAGCAGAAGGATATTCTGGTCCGGATGCCCTGGTGGAAAATGGCCACCCGCCCGGACACCTTTTCCCCGGTGAACCGCCGGAGACTAGGCCAAGCAGGTCCATCCGCAAAAAAGAGGGGAGGCAGTGCACCGTGAATAGGCCCTTGTGGAAGGCAGCAGCCTGCGCACTTCTCTGCCTGTGTCTGTCCGGCTGCTGGGACAGGCGGGAGGTGAATGATGTGGCCATCGTATCCGCCATGGCGGTGGACAAGGCGGGGGACAATAAAATCCGGCTGGCTATCCAGTTTCCCTTGGCCGGGCAGCTTGGGGGTCCGGGCGGGGGCGGCGGCGGCACCTCGGGGGGCAAATCCTGGTATGTGGATTCGGCAGTTGGCATTTCCCTGAAGGAGGCCAGCGACCGCCTTCAGAAATCCCTCTCCCGCCAGCAGTATTATGCCCACCGCCGGGTCATCATTCTGGGGGAAGCCTTGGCCCGTGAAGGGATTTCCCCCCATCTGGACATTGCTTTCCGGTCTGCGCAGAACCGCCTGACGGCTCTTGTGGTGCTGGCTAAGGGCAATGCGGTGGATGTGTTGAACTCCGATGCCTCTCTGGAGCAGCAGCCGGGGGAGATGGTCCGGGAATTGACGGTCAACTCCATGAAGAATCCCAGAACAGTCAAGCATATGGTGGAGGCGCTGGTGAACGATGGGGTAGATGTCTCAACGCCGTATTACATTTCGGACAAAACGGCCATCGGAGACAAAGGCGAAACCAAGCAGCGGATCACCCTGGAGGGAATGGCGGTTTTCCGGGACGATAAGCTGGCCGGATTCCTGAAGGGGGAGCATGCCCAAGGGCTGCTGTGGGCCATGAATCAGGTCAGAAGACCGGGGATATCGGTATCCCCTCCGGATTCGGATCAAGTGATTTCCATCCAGTTTACGGAGACCTCGGCCAAGCTGAAGCCGGAAATAGAGGGGGATAAGATCCGCATGAAGGTGATTCTCCGGGGGATCGGACATGTGTACGAGAATCAGACGGGCTACCATGCCCGGGGAGATAACCTGGAGCAGCTTACCCAGATCGTCAGCGACAAGCTGAAAAGCAATGTGGAAAAAAGCATCAAGATGACCCAGGAATACCGCTCCGACCCCTGCGGGTTTGGCGATGCCATTTTTCAGAAAAGCCCGTCGGCTTGGAAAAAGATCAAGGATAACTGGAAGGAGGTTTACAGCGGCATGGAGGTTCAGGTGGAGCCCCATGTGAATCTGGAGCATACGGGCACGATTCTGGAGCCGGCCGCCCGGAATAAGGAGGAAACGAATTAATGGGTTCAATTGCTTTCACCCTTGTATGGATCTGCATCCTGTACCTCATAGAACGCAGGAAATTAAAACAAAGCAATGCCGTTACACGCTGGGCGGCAGTGGCCCTGCTTCTGGTCAGCGGGCTGGTCTGGCAGGCGCTGATGCAGAATATCAACATCCCCAGGCCATATAACTGGCTGGAGGCCGTTCTGGGCAGTTGGGTGCCTGTGCCCTGACGCAAGTGAGAAAGGAGCATGTGAATGGAGGTCATTTCCAACAGACAGGCCAAGCTGCTGGGCATTATGCTGGCAATGGACGGCATGCTGGTCAGCCTGCCTAACAAAGTGTTCAAGCTGGCGGCTCGGGATGCCTGGATGGCATACCTGCTTGCCTTCCCGGTGGTCCTCATCCTGCTGTGGATGCTGACCAAAACCACCGCCCGGTTCCCCGGCAAAAGCCTGTTTCAGATCATGGTGCTCCGCCGTCCGGTAATCGGACGGATTCTGGCGCTGCCGGTGCAGTTGTTTCTTTTCCTGGTGATTCTCCGGGATGTCCGGACGCTCTCGGAATTTGTGAACATTGAGCTGTTGGCGTATACACCGGTGCCGGTCATCAGCGGGCTTATCGTACTGTCCATCGTGGTGACGGTGAACAGCCGCTTCGAGGTTGTAGCCCGGATGATCGAGATATGGCTGCCGTTGACGCTGGCCTTTATTGCGCTTATCCCGGTGCTGCTGTATCCAGAATTTGAAATCCGCCATACGCTGCCCATGCTGGAAAAAGGCTTCGGCCCGGTGCTTCAGGGAAGCTGGTATACCATTGCAGCCATGGGCCAGATCCTGCTGCTGCCTTTCCTGCTGCCCTCCTCGCAATTTGGGATGCGGGACGGGCTGTACAGCCTGGTAATCACCTCGGTGATGATGCAGTGGCTGAACCTCTGCGCGCTATTGTCCATGGGCAGTGTTATTGCATCCAAATTGCAGTACCCGTTTCACGAGATGGTGCGGCTGATTCGGGTGACGGATTTTCTCGACCGGTTTGAGCTGCCCTTGGACATGATTTATATTCCCCTGATGATTACCAAAATGGCCTTTTTCCTGTACGCCTTCATGTTTGGCATGGAGCGTATTGTGCCGGCGCTGCATATGGACAAGCTGCTATTGTCCTTCGGAGCCTGCTGTTTCACCTTCTCCTTCTGGTTTTTCCGCAACGCCGCGCAGCTGTTCAATTTTACCCGGACCTTGTCCATTTTGGCGTTAATGCTGGAGGTTGTGTTGACCGGCTTGCTCTTTGTTCTGCTCCGGCCTAAGCAGCAGGCCCCTCCCAAGAGCAGCGCTCCCGGCAAAACATAAATTTCCGCCGCTCGCAGGTATAGACTCTCTTATTCCTGTCCATCCTGTTAGTAGATTCATAGAACGGATGAGCGGGAGGCGGAAGAATGGGAAGCATACAGGTGCTTTGCAAAATGGCGTTGGCCGGGTTGGCCGCATTGGGGCTCTGGGGCGCCAGTCTCCTGCCCGCAATGGCCGGAAATAGCGGAAACCAACAGGCATTCTCTATTGAACCCGTCATCGCCTTCGCCTCCAGGAGCATGGCCGAAGATTATACAGTATCCATCCAATGGTACGGACATATGGATGAAGCCCAAAGCGCCGGCCTGGAGAAGCTGCTCCAGCCCGGGTTCCTGTTGGAGGAATCCGCAGCGGGTGTGGTCAGCCTCTCTTCCGGCGGGGAAGGAAGCCGCCTCCGGGGAAGCTGGAGCAGGCTGTCCGGCAGCCACGCGGGAGAAGCCTTTCTCCGGCTGGAAGCGGACGGAACAGAGGCCCCTGCACTTGCCGAAGCAGGCAGCCGGATCGATGGATGGCTCCGGGCAGCCGGCGCTGCCGGAGACTGGTCCGTGAAGGCGGCAGGCATATGGAACGGCGATGCTGCTCTGCATCCTGAGGATGAAGTGAGCGGGCTGGCCCGGACACTGCTGGCGGCGGAGAAGCTTGAGACTTACAAGGATCAGGGGATCGTCAATGCCCTGTACAAGACGGAACTCATCGGCTTCAAGGCGGAGGGAACGGAGGCTGGTTTTCAGACCGCTCTTCACCGCAATTCCGAAACGGGAGCCTGGAATCTGGTTGTAGGTGCTCCTATGCTGACAGGTGAATTTTAGGGGAAGTGGTTTAGCGCGCCGGAAGTCGGGAGACTCTGTATGATGGGTGGACCAACAAGGAAGCGGAGGATACGCAATGAGCAAACAGACGGGAGTATGGGCCGCAGCAGCACTGCTATTATTCGCGGCCGTTTCCTGCACGAACCACGTGAAGACCAGAGAGGTCAGCGCGGACGTAGGTGCCAAAAGGGTAGTGGAGCTCATTGGCACAAACGGCTCCAAGGTGGGCCAAGCGGAGCTGACGGAGATGTCCAGGGGCGTCCACATCAAGGTGGAGGCCTTCAATCTTGTTCCCGGCAAACACGGATTTCATATCCATGAATCGGGCAAATGTGAACCTCCGGGCTTTGAAAGCGCCGGCGGTCATTTTAACCCCATGAACAAACACCACGGGTTTGATAACCCCAACGGTCCACATGCCGGAGACCTGCCCAATTTATTCGTGGGTACGGACGGCACGGTAACGGCCGAGATGGTCGCCAAGTATGTGACGCTGTCGGAGGGTCATCCGAACTCCCTGATCCGGCCGGGCGGAACCTCTCTGGTGATCCATGAGAATGCCGATGATTTCAAGACGGACCCGTCAGGCAATTCCGGCGGGCGGATCGCTTGCGGGCGGATCCAATAATACGTGGGGAACAAGCAGTAACCGGTGCAGAACGCTGCAGCCGGTTTTTTGCTATGGACAAAAAGTTTATTCCAAAATGGAATAAAGTCAGGTATAATGGTTGTAACAGCTTGGTTTGTTCCATCCAGGAGGAGAAGCATAATGAAATTATTCCCGGTCATTGATTGGCCGTTATTGGGCCGTTTATTTTGGTCGTTCTTTAAGATGGGGCCGGTGACCTTCGGGGGCGGCTACGCCATGATCCCGGTATTCCATCAGGAGGTTGTGGAGAAAAGAGGGTGGCTGGAGGAGGAAGAGGTGACGGATCTGTTCGCCATTGCCCAATCCACCCCGGGTGCTGTGGGTGTGAACGCCTCCACCTTCGTGGGTTACCGCATTGCCGGCCTACCCGGCGCCATCGCCGCCTTGCTTGGGGTGCTTTTGCCCACCTTTCTGATTGTGCTGGTGCTCTCCATGTCCTTTTTGGCCGTCCGGGACCAGCCCAAAATCAAAGCCGCCTTCCTGGGCATCCGCCCCGCGGTAGTGGCTCTGATCGTGTATGCGGGCATACGGGTGGGCCGTACGGCGATCCGGGATGCCGCCACCCTGGTGACGGCTATAGGGGTGCTGGTGTTACTCATCGCCACCGGCATCAATCCCGTCTTCGCCCTGTTAATGGGCATGGCCTTCGGGCTGGCGGTAGTGCCTCTGCGCCTGCGCTGGACGGGAACCGATGTACTGGCGCTGAAACCCGGTAAGAAGGACGGTTACGCGGAGGACTATTTCTTCGGAGACGGTATTTAAGGAGCTGTCAGCAATTAGCGGTACTTATTTCGTGACAGTCTCTAAATTGGCATCAGGAGGACAGCATCATGGAGCTATGGGCATTATTTCAAACCTTCTTTATTATCGGTCTGCTTTCCTTCGGCGGCGGCTACGCGATGATTCCCGTTATCGCCCATCAGGTGGAAGCACATAAATGGATGACAAATTCCGATTTTACGGATATCATTGCGGTAGCGGGCATGTCCCCGGGACCCATCGGCACCAACAGTGCCATTTTTGTGGGATACCGGGTGGAAGGGCTGGCGGGAGCGGTTGCGGCTGCAGCCGGAATGACGCTGCCTTCTTTTCTGATCATTATTGCAGTAGCGGCGTTTTTTGCCAAA
>JAEWAA010000376.1 GCA_023391955.1 Bacillota bacterium
GCCATAGCCAGGGTATCCTCGGGCTTGAGAACCCGGTCATCTGCGGACTGCAGCTCACCGTGAATCCGGAACGCTACAGGCGCATTTACTGTAATATGTATGTCTGACGCGTTGCGCTGGTGTGCCAGCTTCATATAATCGACTATTGCCACCATTTAAGCCCTCCGAAACTATTATACCGAAGCCGGATTCAGACATTATTAAGAGATAATCAAGCCCGTTTTAATTTTTGTGAAAATGTCGGTTAATGTATGCCTGCTACCCGGTAAACCTCTGCAATTGTGGTTAAACCCGAGGCCGCCTTCTGCAACCCGTCCTCAATCATTGGGATCATGCCCGCCTTCACCGCCAAAGCGGCATACTCCGTATCCGAACCCTTCCGCAGAATTAAGGTGCGAAGCTCGTCATTCACAGGCAGCACCTCATGGATGGCCAGTCTGCCCCGGTATCCGCTTCGTCCGCATTCTCCGCAGCCCTGCCCTCTTTTAAGCGTGGCATGGGGAATCCGGTATTCCTCCAGAACGGCCCGTTCCTCCTGGGTCGGTTCTACCTCCACAGCACATGCCGGACATACCCGCCGGACCAGCCGTTGGGCAACTACGGTATTTAGGGAGGAGGATAAAAGAAACGGTTCAATGCCCATATCGATCAAACGGGTAATGGAGTTCACTGCGCTGTTGCTGTGCAGGGTGCTCAATACCAAGTGGCCAGTCATGGCTCCCCTGACGGCAATTTCCGCTGTTTCCGAGTCCCGGATTTCTCCGACCATAACGATGTTGGGGTCCTGACGCAAAATGGAGCGCAACCCTCGGGCAAAGGTCAGCCCGGATACCGGGTTCACCGCCACCTGATTAATCCCGTTTAACTGGTACTCCACCGGGTCTTCGATGGTAATAATATTCACCTCGTCGCTGCTTAGGCGGGACAGAGTGGAATATAAGGTGGTGGTTTTGCCGCTGCCTGTGGGACCGGAAATGAAGATAATGCCGTATGGCTTGCCGATTCCCTTCAGGAGCCGGGACATATTGGCTTGCGTGAAGCCCAGCCTGTCCAGATCCGTTAGAGCATTGCTCAGATCGAGAATCCGCAGCACGACCTTCTCTCCGTGAATGGTGGGCAACGTGGAAACCCGGATATCCACCTTGCGGAAATCCACCTCCATCTCCACCCGCCCGTCCTGAGGCAGGCGGCGCTCCGCCACATTCAAGCTGGACATAACCTTAATGCGGGCCACAATCACATTTTGCATGTGGGGAGGCAATATCCGTTCCGTTCTCATCATACCGTCCACTCTGTACCGGATGCGCAGACCGTCCTCCTGAGGGTCGATATGGATATCCGATGCGCCAGTCTGAACAGCTTGATAAATCAGCTGGTTCACCGTCTTGACCACCGGGGAATCGGCGTCCATATTCTGCTGGATCTTGTCTTCGCCTTCCCATTGGTCGAGATTCTGCATGATCTGGTCGACGGTTTCCTGCAGCCCGTAATATCTCCGGATGGCCCGGAACAGCTCGTCCTTGGATGCAATCACAGGCTCAATCCGGAAGCCGGTGGTCATCCGCAGCTCATCTATGGCGTAATAATCCAGCGGGTCGGCCATGGCCACAATCAGCTTGTTGCCTTCGGTTCTTAGAGGCAGCACTTGATGCTGCTCCGCAATCCGCTGGGGAATAATATTAATAATTTTGGTTTCGATCTTTTGCTTGTAAAGCTGGACATGAGGGATTCCCAACTGGACTTCCAGAACTTCGATCAGCTGCTGCTCTGTAATATAATTCCGGGAAATGAGCACATCACCCAGACGCATTTTCAGCTCTTTTTGCTCCTTCAAAGCATTGAGCAGCTGCTCGTCCGTAATCAATCCCGATTCCAGGAGCAAGTCGCCGATTCTTTTGCGCAGCGCCACCCGATCCCTCCATTTAGTCAAATTGTCCTAAAAAATAAGGAGAAATGATCTACGTCTATTTAACCATCCCGCCGTCTTTTGCGTCAATATCATTTCTCACAGGATTTGGAATTTAGATGCGCTGATTCCGACATTTTTTCAAAATATCGCTGCCGGATGACAAGATGCTGCAAGATTAACCGACCAGCCTGCCGCGGCAGGCCAAAACCTGCGGTTTACAACCACACATATTTTTCCAACTCGCAGAACTCTGTTGAATGACGCACAAAAAGCCCTCCCAAATTGCCGGGAAGGCCTGCAAATTTACGGAATTTTACGCTCTGCCTACAACAGCTTCGGCGGCAGCACTGCTCAGAAGCTCCACCTTGGCTCCCAGGGTGCGGAACATACTGATCACATCCGCATAACCCCGTTCAATATGCTCAACGCCGGAGATAAAGGTTTTCCCTTCGGCTCCGAGCCCGGCCAGAATCAGACATGTGCCGGCACGGACATCCGTCGCATGGACATGACTGCCTGTTAAGGGCTGCCCGCCCTTAATAAATGCGCTGCCGGAGCGTACCTCAATCTGCGCCCCCATCCTGCGCAGCTGGGGCACATGGCTGAAGCGTTCAGGGTAAATTTTATCCGATACGATGCTTCTTCCTTGGGCAAATAAGAGCAAGGCGGTTAACGGCTGCTGCAAATCGGTGGCAAACAAGGGATACATGCCGGTACGCATGCGGGTAGCCTTCAAGAGCCCTCCCCCATATGCGGTAATGCTGGAATCCCGCACCTCCAGCTCCAGGCCGATTTCCTTCAGCTTCGCCAAACACGAGCCTAGATGCTCGGGAATAATATCCTCGACAGTGACGGAACCTCCATTAATCCCGGCAGCCATCAGGAATGCTCCGGCGATCAGCCGGTCCGGGATGACGGAATAGGTGCAGCCGGAGAGCTCGCGAACACCCTCGATGCGGATACAATCCGTGCCCGCTCCTACAACTCTGGCGCCCATACGGTTCAGCATATTGGCGGTATCCACTACCTCCGGGTCCCGTGCCGCATTATGAAGCTCCGTCCTGCCTTCGGCCAGCACTGCTGCCAGCATCGCATTGATGGTGGCGCCGGACGTGATGGTATCAAAGAAAATGGAGGCTCCCTTCAGTCGGGTTGCCCGGACCACATAATGATCCTCGTTCAATTCGATGGTGGCGCCAAGCGCCTTCAAAGCTTTGAGATGCTGGTCAATAGGACGGGATACAAAGTTATCGCCGCCGGGATACCCGATGGTGACCTTCCCCGTTCTAGCCAGCAGAGCGCCGACAAAATAATAGGAAGCCCGGTAGGCCGAGGTTCCCTTCCGGTCGAGATCAGAGTGACGCAGACCGCTTGCATCTATAAAAATATCGCCGTTCTCCCGGCTTTCCATACGGATGCCGATGGAGGCTGTTATGCTCTTGATCACTTGCATATCCAAAAGGTAAGGGATACCTTGCAGTACAACAGGTTCGCCGGACATGCAGGCGGCTGCCAGCAAGGCCAAGGAGCTGTTCTTGGATCCCTGAATATGTACGGAACCGGACAACGGGCCGGAGGATTCTACTTGTAACCATTTCATGTGTATGTTAACTCCTGCTCCAGAATAGGCCATTATATGTTTTCACATATTTATTTATAACTTTTCACAAGGGCTTCGTCAATGAGCAATAAGCCTATTTTCATGAAAAAGCTGAGAAAAACTCCTGCCGCTTCCGCCGAGAGGTGGTTTCGGTGCCAATCACCCTACTCCATCGAGATCCGGTAAGGGATCCGGTAGGACCAGAAATCCTCGGCTACAAATGCATTCGCGAAGATTTCCCGGGCCTCCTGCTGCAGCATTTCCGTTTCCTCTTCCCCATAGCGGGAGCTGATATGCGTCATGATCAGCACCTGCACGCCGGCTTGAAGTGCGGTTTGGGCAGCATCCTCCGTAGTGGAGTGATGGAACCGCGAGGCCATGTCCGCCTTGGACCGGTCGAAGGTGGCCTCATGAACCAGCACATCGGCATTTCTCGCCAATTCGACGGCTGAATCCGTTTTGAGCGTATCTCCCAAAACCGTCACAATCCGGCCTGGTACGGCAGGACCCACCACATCCGCGCTGTTTATGACACGGCCATCCTCCAGTGTAACGGACTTACCCTGCTTCAAGGCTCCGTACAGCGGGCCGAAGGGGACACCCAGTTCCTTCAGCTTGGCGGCGTCCAGCTTGCCTTCCTTATCCTTTTCCACAATCCGGTAGCCGAAGCTTTCAATCCGGTGGTTCAAGCGTCTGGCCTCCACCCGGAACATCTCGTCCTCATCGATAATCCCTTCTTCCACAATCTCCACAATATCCAGCTCATAGGACAGCTTGGCTTGGCTTAAGGTCAGCACGGTTTCCGTAAATTGCCGGAGCCCTACAGGCCCGTACAGGGTAAGTGTTCCTTCCCCTCCCTGATACGAGCGGCTGGTCAGGATACCCGGCAGCCCATATAAATGGTCACCATGGAGATGGGTGATGAAGATTCTGTCCGTCCGCCCGAGCCGGATCGGGGATTGCAGAATTTGCTGCTGGGTGCCCTCCCCGCAATCGAACAGCCAGAACCCGCCGGTTTCATCCAGCAGGTTCAGCGCGATGGAGGTCACATTGCGGCGCCGCGAGGGCATTCCTGCCCCGGTGCCCAAAAAAACCAATTCCATACCCCACAGCTCCGTTCTCGTTTCCTTTTTAAAAGCAGACTAGGGTGTGTTTGCAAACACTGCCTAGCGCTGCACTTTTTCTACGTTGAAATATTGCGCCTGGGGATGGGAGAACACCATAGCCGTTACGGATGCCTCGGGGTCCATCATACAGCCCTCCGTAAGCTCCACACCGATGTCCTCCGGCTTCATCAGCCGGAACAGCTGCTCCTGGTCCTCCAGGTTGGGGCAGGCGGGATAGCCGAAGGATACCCGGATGCCCTGGTAACGGGCGCCGAAGCGCTGCTTCATGGTCATATCCGCCGGATCGGGGTATCCCCACACATCCCGCATCATTTGGTGAATGCGCTCGGCGAAAGCCTCCGCCAGCTCCAGCGCCGTGGCCTGCAAGGCGTGGGAGCGCAGATAGTCCCCGCTGCCCTTCCACTCTTCCGCCAGCTCCCGGACTCCCCGTCCGGTTGTGACCGTCAGGAAACCTACTGTATCCATCACGCCGCTTTCCACCGGCTTGAGGTAATCGGCCAGACACAAATAAGGCTCCACTTCCTGTCTGGGAAATTGGAAGGTTTCCAATATTTTCCCCGTATCCGCTGGATCATATACTAGGATGGTATCGCCGTCCGATTGCGCCGGGAAAAACCGGTACATCCCCTGGGCCCGGATAATGCCGTTTTTGACCGCCTCCTGCAG
This sequence comes from Bacillota bacterium, assembly GCA_023391955.1. Taxonomy (GTDB): domain Bacteria; phylum Bacillota; class Bacilli; order Paenibacillales; family NBRC-103111; genus Paenibacillus_AR. The sequence continues at coordinate 5,303 of JAEWAA010000376.1, forward strand.
GATGCCGTCTACTACAGCTTTAATCTCCAGCGCCTTGGGTTCTCCGTTCTTAAGAGCTTCCTCCACAGAGCCGCGGATACCCAAATGCCGGCCCAGCAGCATTTCGAAGTTGATATACGGCAGCAGATGGGAGATGGGATAATCCCGCAGCACATGCCGTTCCAGATCAGGCGGGAGATAAACGGGAAGCTCCCTGTTAATGGTGGTGTTCCGTACACGTACGGCCTGAGGCAGCTCCTGCTCGCTTTTTCCGGACTCCGCCAGTTGGGCTTCCTTCGCTTTGCGCAGCTCCTCCGCTAGAATGGCACGTTCAGCCGAGTCGCTGAGCTTGTTGGCAAGGTCAAGTCCGTCCATGGCATCCTTGGCATACAGCACCAGTC
>JAEWAA010000568.1 GCA_023391955.1 Bacillota bacterium
CCAGATCCTTGACGGCTTTCATGATGATGGCAAAAGGGTCCCGTTTATTCCGCAGCTCCTCCCGCACATCCAGCTCAACGCGATTCAGCTCCGGGAGCTCTTCGGTTTTTTTCGACTTCCAGAAGAACATGGCCTTCAGCTCCCTTAGTTCAGCTTGGTAATGGCAACCCGGTAGGTCTCCGGGCCTTCCTCAACATATTCCCAAACGAAGTCTCCCGGACGTTCAGCCTGGAACTGGTAATACAGCGGCCGCGGCTCATGGTCGTTAACCAACAGCATGACTTCTCCGGCAGCCAAACCGTCGAAGCATTCAAAAATGGCTTGGTGGCGGACGCGCGGCGGGTATTCAGGGGCGTTGATTATAGCGGCAAAAGAACTCATTGTGAAGTTCCTCCTATCGGTTGGTTGATGAGGTCAGTATAAGCTGAGGGAGGGAGCGGCTTTGTGATGGGGGTCACAAAGGCTAAAAAACTCACTACCCCGTTAACGTTTCCTTTTTGCCAAAAAAAGAACCCTCCCCGCGCAAAAGGCGAGAAGGGTCTTGTGTATTGCCCTAGGGTGTATTTAGTTGCACACCTTAACCCCGGGCGGGGGATTGCCGGCATCAGTAGGGCTGCCACATCAGCCTGCGGGCGGCTGCCAGCCGTTCATTGACTTCCTTCCAGTTCACCACGTTCCACCAATCCTTGATGTAATCGGCGCGCTTGTTCTGGTGCTTCAGGTAGTAGGCATGCTCCCACACATCCAAGGCCAGAAGGGGCACCACATCCCATTGGGATAAATTCTGGTGTTTCTCTGCGGTGAGAATTTCCGTGCGCTGGCTGCGTGGACTCCACACCCAGATGGCCCAGCCGCCGCCCTCCACCTTATCCGCAGCTTCACTGAACTGCTTCTTGAAGGCGTCGAAGCTGCCGAAGTCGGCGCGGATTTGCTCGGCGGCCAAACCTGTCGGCGGACCTCCGGCATTGGGGGCCATGATGCTCCAGAACAGGGTGTGCAAATAATGGCCCGCCCCGTGAAAAGCCAGCTCCCGCTCCCAATGCTTCACGAGACCGAAATCCCTGGAGCGGCGGGCCTCGGCCAGCTTGTTTTCGGCATTGTTCAGTCCGTCCACATAGGATTGATGATGTTTGTCGTGGTGAATCCGCATGGTGGCTTCATCAATATAGGGCTCAAGGGCGTTATAGGCATATGGAAGCGGAGGCAGGGTATGTTTGCCGATAGGGACGGGAGAGGCGGCAGGCTGGGCCGGTTGTGACTGTGGGCGTTCGGCGGATTGGGGGTCGGAGGCGGTTAAGGCTTCCGACCAGGTTGTGATGCTCTCTGCATCCTCCCGAAAGTTGGAGGCTGGGGCTGTTTCCCCGGCGTAAAATGGCGGTGCAGGGACGGTAAGCTGCTCCGGTGGCGCAGACTGGATAATGTGGCGGATCAGCTGCTCCGCTGCCGGAGTGGCTTGAATGGCAGGATGGTACGCCTGCAGCGCCGCCAGCTGCCCGGTAAAGGTTTCCGTCTGCTCCTGGGCATACCGGATAAGCTGGCTGATGGTCTCCTTTGCGTAGGGGATGGTGTTCCCCGGAGCATATAACAGCGCTTCCGACCATTGGGCAGCGGCATATTCCGTCTGGCCCAGCACCGGCTCCCAGCTTCTCAGCAAATTGGCATACTCCGCTTCCAGTCCCGGTGCCAGCTCACGGATTCTCGCGGCATATTCCCGCTCCTTTATTTTGGTGAACCGGATGTCTTCCAGCAGGTAGAGAAAGTTCAGATTGTTTTCGCTCATGCCCCGCAGCCCTCCCATAAATATGGATCCTCTTACCAAACTATGTATGGCCATGGTTGGCCTATACCCTCTAACCGGAGTCTTTACGGAGGGTGGCGGATTGGGTATACTTAAAAAAGAAACTGTGTTTCGTATAATGAAACTATGGTGCGTGGGAGGGGCTGGGTGACATCCGGCTGCTGCTCGCGTGCATATAGGGGGAAAAGGGTTATGGAGGACAACAAGCTTACCGTCCGCGCAGTGGAGCGGGCGTTGGATATATTGCTTTGTTTTACAGATACGCCGGAGCTGAGCCTGACGGAGATCGCCACCCGGGCGGGGCTGCACAAAAGCACCGTTCACCGGCTTTTGGCTTCATTGGAGAACAAGGGCTTTTTGCTGCGTAATCCTTCATCGGAAAAATACCGTCTGGGCTTCCGCCTCTGGGAGCTGTCCGCCAATTTGTCGGCCAGCGACGATCCCGAGGTGGTGCTGCTTCCGGAGCTGGAGCATCTGCGTGATGTGCTGGAGGAGACCGTCAGCCTGTATGTGCGCGACGGGCTTGAGCGGATCCGGATCCAGGCGGTGCAGAGCAATCAGGCTATTCGCCGGGTAGCCCAGGTGGGAGCGCGGCTTCCTTTGTTTGTGGGGGCCTCCAGCAAGGTGCTGGTGGCGTTTGCGGAGCCGGAGGTGCAGGCGCAGGTGCTGTCGTCGCCCACCTGGCCGCCCTCCCTGGACAAAGCCGCCTTCACGGCCCAACTGGAGGAGGTGCGCAGGCTGGGTTATGCCACCAGCGTGGAGGAGCGTGAGGTGGGGGCAGCGGCGGTGTCCGTCCCCGTCTACAACCGGTCCCACCGGTTGGTGGCCGCGCTGGCCATCTCCGGCCCCGCCAACCGCCTCCCGTTGGAGAAAATGCGGGAGCAAGCGCCGGTGCTGATGGAGTTCGCTGTCCGCATGGGCAAGATGCTCAAGTAGCCGCCTGGGTGGAGTTGGCAGGGACCCGGGAGACAACGCCCATATCCGGAACGTACCGCAGGGCGGGGAAGGCTGTCCATCAGGGTCAGTTCCAGCATCAGCGCACTGTTTCATGACAGCTGTGAAGCCCTCTCTTTAGGCTGGCTTCCCTCTCGGAAAGCCTGCTGAGCTGATTCCTATACGACGCGCCTACGAATGATAGCGAACAACAAATGATTGCTATTGATGAAAATGGGGGTTTATCCGCCGAATAAGATACATGTTTTGTATGCTATTCGCTCAAAACACCCCTTTTTAGTGCCAAAAAAACACGATAGCATACATTTTATGATCGCTATTAGACGAAATCAGGGTCAAAAGAGGGATTAGTGATCATTTGTTGACGCTTACACCCCCATCTCCCGCATTGGCGGAAGTGCGGCAGTCAGATGAGGCGGTCGAGCATATAGTGATCATTTGTTGACGCTTACACCCCCCGCATTGGCCGGAGTGCATCAGTTGGTAAATCTAAAGTTAGTGTAAGCCAAAAAAACACCTGCCTCCGGGAGCTCCCCGAATGCAGGTGTTTTTACTAAAGCACACTACCCTTACTTCAAATCCTCGATGGAGCCGATCTCCATGTACGAGGGAACCACCAGGCCCAGCTTGGTGCCCTTCAGGTTAACGCCCAGGTCCTCCACCTTGTCCTTGTACTTGTCCAGATAGTCC
>JAEWAA010000663.1 GCA_023391955.1 Bacillota bacterium
CTCTCTATCTCTCCCTATTATTCACTTCGTCTAAAGGCAGATGGATAAACATCCATTTCCTTCCTGACTTTCTTCTTATTATTGAAGGTAGGGGAGTTATTGTCAAGGATTTTAGATCGTTTTTTGGCGGGATATGCAGAAAATGGGCGAAAGATATATAAAAAAGCCGCTAGAGGTTAGTCCGCGGCCATTCTGTCGTTTACTTTACCACTTTAGCATTAAAGATATTGCCTAGCTTTCCAGTAATTCTTTTGTTCAGAGGACTTTTCATATCCCTAGCCAATTCCCTGAAAAACATATTTGCTTCGTTCGTTTCTGCCTCACAATTGACGTTCAGAACACCAGCCGAAGCGATATCCTGATTATCAATGAGTGGAACGGAGGTAACTACCGTGTATTTTTTGGTCAGCGTCTTCATATGCCGGGAAAAGGACTCAATAAGCTCATGGTTCTCGAATTCATTGATTGCCTTTTGACCATGGGCAGTAAAGCAAAGTTGGACTTTCATCTCTTCTCTCCTTTTAGTATCAGGTGAAAAGGGGAACCCTGCATCATGTTCAGGGTTCCCCTTCTATTAACCGACCATAATTTCTTGTCAACACCATCATAACATGACCATAATTTCTTGTCAATTTAGAGAGCGTTTACTTGTAAAAATAAATTCAGTCTATTTTACACCGGAGGATTCTTTTCCTGCGCGTTTTCCCATTCATCTATATTCTGCATGCCTGATTCCCTCTCATCAAATACAATAAGCTCACCGGGCTGCACATTAAAATATTCACAAAGCTTCTGCAGCAGATCCCGCGGATACTGTACCATTTCATCCTTGTACATCCTACGAACAGAGTCAAAGTGGTAATGGATATCCTTCGCAAGCCTGCGAATAGATAATTTAGGATCGTGCATCTCCATAATTTCCTTTAGGTTGCTGCGAATGATTAACAATTATCTGCACCTCCATTGAACAATATATATGGAGTACAGTTGCAAGTCAATCGAATTGACAAGAAAATAAGGTCACGCAACAAACACCCCCGCATCAGCCCATGCGGAGGTGTCGCTACCATACATTTATTTCTTCAGCTTGGCGTAGGATTCCTTATACTCGGCCATCAGCTTGTCGCCGCCGTTCTTCTTCCACTTGCTGACTTCTTCCTTCCAGCCGGCTTCATCAATTTTGCCCATGATGTATTTGGTTTCCGCATCCATCAGCAGCTGATCCAGCTCCTGGCCCCGCTCCGACAAGGTGGCAGATTTCAGGGTCAAGGCAGGGTTGGAGACGATGTACTTGATGCCGTCGGATTCCATCTTGGTTCCTTTTTCGCCAATGGGCACATCCTTCAGCGGCTTCACATTGTAGCCCTCCAGCACCGTCAGGTTATCCCGGTAAGGCTTCACCTCACGTTGGAAAATGTTAAAGCCATCGCCGATAAATTCTGTCCGTCCGTCTGCGGTGTTGCCGAAGTGGGTGCCTTCGATGCCGCGCAGGAGCAGCGTGGAAGCCGCGGGCTCCATGAGGGCGTCGAGGAAGCCCAGCACCCGCTTCATCTCGGCTTCGGTCTTCACAGAGGACTTGGGAATCACGAAGAATCCGTTATTGCCCGCCTCGGAGGAAATCCGGATACCCTGCGGCCCTTCGAAGCTGGCCACATCCACCACTGCTGCCGGATTGGTTTTGCTCAGCCGGTCCTGCTGGCTTTTGCCGTTGGTGGCAACTGCGAAGCGGATACCGGCACGGCCTGTATCAAACAGCTTCTCCTGCTCCGTTGCATCCAGTACGGCAAAGTCCTGGTTGATCAGCTTCTCCGCATACAGCTTGCGGAACAGGTTCAGCACATCCATAAACTCCTTGGTTTCATGCTCCGGCGTAAAGTTATTGTCCTTGTCCACGCTCCACTTGTTAACCCCGCCCATCATAACGGCGAACCGGGTCAGCCAGGAGGCAACACCTTCGTTATACTTTTTGTTCAGAACAATGCCATAGGTATCGTTCTTGCCGTTCTTATCCGGGTCATTCAATGTTAGCGCCTTCACAACATTGTACCAGTCATCCATGGTCTTCGGCAGCTGCAGGTTAAGGGCATCCATCCAGTCCTTGCGGTAGACATAAGCGCCCCGGCCCATGTTGCGGTACAGCGGCACGCCGTAGATTTTACCTTCAACCGCGATGTTCTGGAAAAACTGCGGGTTCTGCGCACTCAAGTTTTTGTAGTCCTTCAAATGCGGACCTACTTCCCAAAACAATTGGGACTCAATGGCATTCACCACAGTCGGCCCTTGAACCACCCGCAGCAGCTTGGGCATTTCATTGGAGGCCAGCATAACATTAATTTTATCGTTGTAGGCGGTAGACGGAATCCACTGGATATCCAGCTTGGTATTCGTCAGCTTCTCGATGGTTTGCTCCACCACATTGCCCTTGGCAGGGATATCCCCTACCTGGCTGATCGCAATGGTAAGGTTCAGAGGCGCCTGTGCCGTGGCGGTAGCAGGTGCTGCCGAAGCAGCGGACGGAGCCTTCGTGGCCCCTGCCGTTTCCTTGGCCCCGTTATCCGTGGAGCCACCTGAGCTGCCGCAGGCAACGGACACCAGCATCGTCCCCGCTACAGCCGAACTAACCAAAGCACTCTTTTTCCATCTTCCCATACATTTTGACCTCCCACTATTTTTTTACATACCTACGGTGTGATGCATATCAGTTGGGGGCAGTTATCCTTTCACAGACCCCAGCATAACCCCTTTGGCAAAATGCTTTTGCAGGAACGGATACACGGCCATAATCGGCAGGGTGGCGAAGACGATCACCGCCATTTTGATGGTGAGCGGCTGAATGTTCATTTCGTCCATATTCGTATCGCCTACACGGCTGTTGGCATTGATAACAATTTCCCGAAGCAGCACCTGGACCGGCCACTTCTCATTATTGTTGATGTACATAACAGCGCTGAAAAACTTGTTCCAGTGGTCCACTGCATAGAACAGCCCGAAGGTCGCAATAGCAGGCAGGGACAACGGAATAACGATCCGGAACAGAATCCCCAGGTCATTGCAGCCGTCAATTTTGGCGGAGTCTTCAATGCCGTCGGGCATCTGCTGGAAGAAGTTCTTGAGGATAATCAGGTTAAAGGCGCTGATTGCCGTCGGAATCATCAAGGCCCAGAGAGAATCGATCAGATGCAGGGACTTCACCACATAATAGGTGGGGATCAACCCGCCGTTAAACAGCATGGTGAACAGCACTGCCAGCAGCATGACGCTCCTGCCCTTAAAGCTTTTACGGGATAACGGATAGGCCAGTAATGACGTAAGCACAAGATTGAGGAGTGTACCGATTACGGTAATATATATGGATACACCCAGGCTGCGGATTAATGCATTGGACGAGAAAATGTACCGGTACGCCGCCAGGGAAACCTCCTTCGGGTATAAGATAAATCCGCCTTCCGCCACGATATGCGGGGCCGTAAACGACACAGCCAGCACATATATAAAGGGCAGCACACAGATGATTCCAATCAGGGATAACAGAGTGGTGTTGACCACATCAAACACCCGGTTGCCCCATGTATGGTCCTGCTTCATTGAGGTCGCTCCTCCTTTCTTAGTTGATTAATAAACGCCCTCTTCACCGAAGCGTTTGGCCAGCCAGTTGGATGACAAGACGAGGATCAGCCCAACCACCGACTTGAACATGCCTACCGCTGCACTGTAGCTGAATTGGCCTTGCGTCAGCCCTTTGACATAGACGTAGGTATCGAATACCTCGCCCACCTCCCGGTTCGTGGGAGTGAGCATCAGGAAGATATGCTCGAAGCCAGAATCCAGGAAGCTGCCCAGCTTCAGAATCAGCAGGATGATAATGGTGCTGCGGATCGCCGGCAGTGTCACATGCCACATTTGCCTCCAGCGGCCTGCACCGTCCATCCGGGCTGCCTCATACAGCTGCAAATCCACTCCGGCCAAGGCTGCCAGGAAGATAATCGTGCCCCAACCCACCTCTTTCCAGATGGACTGGGAAATAATCATCGTCCGGAACCATCCCGGCTCCAGCAGAAAAGGAATCTTCTCTCCCGTAATCGAATAGAGCAGCTCATTCACCGCTCCGCCCTCTGTGGTGAACAGAATGTAGAAGATACCGACCACCACCACCCAGGAAACGAAGTGGGGAATGTAGATCAGGGTTTGGACAAAACGCTTGACCCGGTCCTTCCGCAGCTCATTCAACATTAAGGAAAGCACGATGGGCAGCGGGAAAAAGAAGAGCAGGTTGTAAATCGCCAACAAGAAGGTGTTGCGGAACAGCATCCAGAACTGCTCTTCCCCGAAGAAGCGGGAGAAGTGCTTGAGTCCGACCCAAGAGCTGTCCATAAATCCGAGATGGGGCTTGAAATCCTGGAATGCCATGATGAGCCCATACATGGGTACGTACTTAAACACCAGGAAATACAGAAGGCCGGGCAATGCCATTACATACAGCCAGCGGTCCTTCATGAGATCCTTCATCCACCGGTACTTGCCTGTTAATCTGACTTCCGTTTGCACTTTCGCATTTGCAGGTGCACTCACCAGTTCAATCTCCTTTCGTCCGGCATACCATTTCACTTGCATGCCCACATTATCATCCGGGCTGGTATTACATGCTATAGATCGTAACCAACTTCTTGCGTAAACCCTTGATTTTCCTGGGTTTTCCGGATAAGACCAGAGGAAATGATCATCATCATACCTGCAGGCTACCATCAGACAACGTGAACCATGACAAAAAATCCGTCCTAACAGCCTGACGGTCTGCTAAAACGGATATTGACCAACATTCAAGCTATGCTTGCTTTTGCCTGTCCGCCCGGAACTGCCCCGGCGTGATTCCCACCACCTTGCGGAAGCTGCGGATAAAGGCGGTTGTATTGGAATAATTCAGCCTGTCCGAGATATCGGACACCTTCATATTGGTGTTTTCCAGCCATTCCTTAGCCAGGGTCATCCGGTAATTCACCAGATATTCACTGAAGGTCATGCCCGTTTCCCGCTTGAAGACCCGGCCCAGATAAACAGGGTGGAATTTCAGCTCCTCCGCGCAGCCCTCCAAGGTCATGTCCCGGCTGTAGCCCTCCTTGATCAGTTGGATAATCTTGTTGGCAATGCTGACATACTGCGAATCCTCCAGCCCCGCCAGGAACAATCCCACCGGCTGGATCAAATCCCGCTTGAACCATACGGCAATATCATCCAAGGCGTTCAGCCTCATCAGCCTGGCGTAGGAGGCCCGCTCCCCCAGCACATGATGGACGGTTCCGCCCTTCTCCTGGACGATCTGGTAGATCCGGGAGACCAGCTGCATCATAAACACCGGATATTCCTTCGTGCTGAGATTGCTCTCCGACAGCTCGGAGACATACGTATCGAACCAGTCCGTGGCTTTTTTCGTATCCCCCAGGCTCAGTGCCTGGATCAGTTGATCCTCGGTCCACTTGATCTGGGTATATGCGGCAGCAGCCATATTGCTTAGCCCGGGCTCCGTATCCCCGTAATGGATAATCATGCCGCTGCCCAGATAGACGCGCCGCTTCAGCGCCTCCAGGCTTTCATTATAAGCACGCACCACATAAGAGGTTTGTTCGAAGGGGCTGCTGATGCCGATGCTGATGCTTACGTTCAGGAATTCCATTACCTTGGACTTGATTAGCTCACAAAGATCATAATAATATGCCCGCAGCTCCCCCTCGTCCTCCAGGCCGCTGGCCACCATGTTGACCTGGGATTGGTTCACCAGAACGGGACTGAACAGCACCTCCGGGGCAATGAGCTCACCCACCATATTTTGGATGGCAAACAGCAGCAGCTCCTTATCATGCTCCCCGTACCGAGTATCCTGAAGGGTATCGATTTGCAGGGTCAATACCGCCAGCCGCTTCCATCCGGAGGGGAACCCGAATAAGGCACTCCGGTAGGTAAACTCACTCTCCGATAATTGGCCGGCCAGGAGCTTCAGCATCAAGAACTGCTTCAGCTGCGCCAACTGGTCCTGCATCTGCTGCTGCATTTTCTGGCTATTGCTGAACAGAATGTCAAACCGTTTTTCCAGCGAGGAGAACTCATCCTTACTGCCGCTTTCCCCGATGGAAACGGCCTCCGTCATCTCGGCCAGCCTGCGGATGGGCGAATACATCCTGCGGGTGATAAACCAAGCCAGCAGCCCCACCACGATCAGCACCAGACCGGAAGCAACCACGGTGCCTGTGGCAATCTTGCGGGTTTCCCGGGTCAGCTCCTTCAGGGATACGGCAGACACATAGATCCACTCGTTATACGAGGACTGTCTGTAGGTGAAGACCATATCCCGGTTATCAATCCGGCCGTACATATATCCGGAGGTTTGCCCGGAGGAGGCAATGGATTCGGCAATCCGCTTATTCATGGCCGCATAATGAGTTGCTTCCTCATCACTCCGGTCCAGGAAATCCAGGCCGGTGTAATCCATCACGTAGACCTTGCCCATCTGCTCCTTGGTGTTGTCCGTCAGCATAGCCCGGAGCCGCGGCTTATCGATTTCAATAATCAGAAACCCCTTGGGTTGATGGGTAAAAGGCAATATCGGCAGCTTTTGCACCAAGCGGATCGTATCATTCCCCATCCCTGCCGGGGCCGCTCCCCCTTCAGAGAGAAGGTAACCCGTGTCCCAGAACATATTGTTCGGATGATTGGCATAAACGGGAAGCCGGTCCTTGAAGGACAGCCCGTTCAATGCGTTGACCGAGGTGAAGTTCAGCATCCAATCATGCTGCAGATCAATCAGGTACGCCTCGCTTACACTGGAGAACGTCTGCAGATTATACAAGCCGGAGTACAGATCCCGGATCTGGATATGCTCCTCCACATCGATAGGCGCGCTCAAGGCCGCCGCCACCAAGGGAGAACGGGCGAATTGATTGCCAGTCAGCTCCGTCGTTTTCTTCAGCTGCTCGATATACATCTGGGTTTGGGACAGGAGCTGCATATTACTCTCCTTAGTCTTCTGCTCCACATCGCCGGCCGCTACATAATAGGCATACAGGCCAAGGGACAGCACCGGAATGGCCCCGATTAATAAAGTAAACGCCAGCAAAAGCATCATATACCTGGGAAATCTTCCCGCAATTATTCCCCGAACACGCATCCTGAAACTCTCCTTACAGACAATTTGCTTCACATCCCGCTATCCCATATGATTCGCTACCATTCCATTTAATACCTGTTTTTTGGAAAAAGAAAAAACGCCTGCCGGCCCCACTTTTCGTGGTGCTGAAGGCGTTTTTGCCTACTTGTCCCTATTATTGATGCCGTGGCACAAATTGATCAGATCCGGGAAATGGGCTGCAATAATAGCTGAAGGAGACAGCTCCCGTCCCGAGGATTGTCGTGCTTCCTCCTGCAGCTGTTGAACCTTTGTCATTACTGCTGATTTAACCTCCGGTTTGCTCCACATAAAGGCTCCATGAATACACCAATTATCAAAATAAGGTTCAATCATACCAATAGCTACGGACGAAGGAGAAAGCTTGACCATGGTTTCACAATAGGGCATCCGATAACGTTCGTGAGACCAAATATCCTCAATTATTAGACCTTGCTCATAGAAGTCAGCCACCTGGTAGCAGGAAACCTTCATGGCGCTCCACCGTTCAAGCATCCTCCGGTCTTCTCCGGAGTACCTTCTGCCGTTCTCCTGCAGAAACCAATCAATTCCACGGATGCCATTCTCATTATTTCGAAAGAAAAACGCCCATACGTTGCCAATACCTTCCCGGAACCTGCCCAAGGTGGGGTCAAAGGGCTCCACCTTCTGCTGATTAAAAACCCGCTCCCCTCCGTATTTTTGGTGCATAAAGGAGTGCAAATCATAGGTCAGCCGATGTCTCTGATCAAAAAACCGCTCTTCCTTTAGCCGCTCTGCCTGCCCCTCCACCTGTTTTTTCCAACAGCATTGCTTATACTTTTTCCCGCTTCCGCAAGGGCAAGGATCATTTCTTCCTGCCACGTTTTTCACTCCTCTTCATTGATTTCTCCTCCTTCTTAAACTGGCAGCGGGGGCAAATTTCCGTAAATTGAATGCCCTCCGACTGGTAACAGCTTAAGTCATACTCATCGAAGATAAACGGATGTCCGCACTCCTGGCAATCGAGGAAAATCGGCTGCTCGGAACGAACAATCAGCGATCGGGTCCGCTCCACCAGAAGGGTCTGCCACTCCACTACCTCCATGTGGTCCCGCTGCTCCAGGTCACTGATGACTTGCTGGATTTCCGCTTGCACCTTCTTGAACTCAATGCTCTTCCATTGCTTCAGGAAGGGAATATAACGCTTGTCACCAGAGCACAGAATCATATACAGAAACAGGAACAGCATCCCGCGGTTGCGCCCCTTCAAATATTCCATATTAACAGGGGTAATGCCATTCTCTATCCAGTGATCCCACTCCTGCAGGAATTCCTTGGCCCGCCGTTCCCGCTCCACCGCCCAGCCCAGTGGTGTAAATTCAAGTATAGGCAGCTTCAGCTTCCCTACCCACTCTGTACGGATATAGCGCCTATCGATCAGACTATCGATTTTCTCCATAATTTGCTCCTGCTTCAAATCATGGAAAAAGCCGTAGGCGGGATTCTGGTCCAGCCCCTTCTCAAGCAGTTGCTTCTCCTTAGAGCCCTTCAATATCTTGGCTACCTGCGTACGTCCTCCCTCGCCAATAACATCATCCGTGGCGCGTAGAATGGCATATAGCTCCTTGGCCGGCAGCGGCAAAAGCACATGGTTTGGGGTAGTCTGCCGGAATCCGTTCTTTTCTGAATTCTTCTTGTGCATGTTATCCTCCCTCCTGTCCGTCAACCCGCCTGCTTACATGTTAGTTATATCAAACTCACTCAGCTTCACCAAAGGTTTCTTGCCTCTGTTCCCTTTCGTAACCTCTTCAGCTCCCGCTTTATTGGTTCGTTTACTCATATAGTCACCTGTCAGCAAGTTGTAATCATCCTCATCAACGCCCATCTCTAATTCTTCACTAATGGGGAAAATGGTGCCCATGGTCGCCCCGATCAGGTACCAATCATTATCCTGGAATCTGAACCGGTACGTATGATACCACTTCGTAATGCTGCCTCCGTAATCACGGACCACCACAGAGCCCCGGTCAATAGAGAGTCCGCTAAAAGGATCGCCAAAAACGTCTCCCTCCCCCGCAGATAAAATCACATGCTCGGCCAGAATGGACAGGGAGTATGTATTCTCTTTGGTGCCAAATGCAATCAATAAGGAGCGGGGAGCCTCCAGCCCGCCTTCCGCCCGCTCAATAACCATAGCCACATCCGGAAAACCATCCTTATTCAAATCACCTTCTGCCATCACATGCTGATGATCCTTCAAC
>JAEWAA010000035.1 GCA_023391955.1 Bacillota bacterium
AGCTCACGTAAACTCCCTTTTTAATGAGGCGGTTGCTAATGTGCGTCTCCTGTACCAGGGAAGCCTCCCCAAAGGCGCTTCGATTAATTGTACGGCCGGCCCCTCCACAACACTTCCATCGTCGCCCTCCCAAATGCCTGCGGGGAACCGTACCGTTCTGCTCCTCATTCCTTTGGTAACGACAGGCGCCACCAGCATCTCGTCCCCCAGCATAAACTGGTCCAGCACCTGCTCCATGCCCTCGCCAGGAAACACATACGCCATATGCCGCAGAATCGGTTCCCCGGTTATTGCGGATTGCTTGGCCAGCTCCAGAATTTCTTGGCCGAACCGAGCGTGAAGCTGTGCTGCTTCTACACAATATTGCTCGTGCTCCTGATCCAGGACCCGCCATGGAGCGGCAGAGAACTGCATCATCGGGAACAATGCCGAGCATTGGGCGGAACGCACAACCAGCTCTTGGTCCAGCTTGGCTCCGGTGAAGCTGGAGATTTCCCCTCCCCCGATCATATCCGGACAGGTGTAGGCATACCCGAGCAAACCCTGGGCCAAGCCGTCCGGAACTACCGCTCCCAGCCCGTTGCCCTCCCAGTCATGCCGCTTGTCCTTCAGACGCTGGGCCAGAGGCTGCCCCGCCAGCTTCCAGCACGCCCTGTACTCGTTCAATTTGTACTTCAGCCCGACTCGTGCCCATGCTTCACTTTGCCCGCTGGGGGTTGTTCCTTCCACATAGGTCTGGTCCCCGGAAGCATAAAACTCCACGTCTCCGGCATCCAGCTTGAAGCCATCTACACCATATTCATCCTGCAAAGTGTCAAGCTGCCCTTGAATCCACCGGACGGCATCGGGATTCGTGCAATCCAGCACAGCACTGTACCCGTTCCACCACTTGCGCAGGGCGGTTTTACCCTCCTTGTCCTTCAGCAGAACGCCGGAAGGCTCCAGCTTGCGGAACACTTGTGAATCCGGGCTGATGAACGGACATACCCACAGCATCACCTGAAAGCCCATGGCATGCAGTTCATCCATCATTCCCTTGGGATCGGGAAACCGTCCCGAATGGAAAACCCAGGTCCCATACGGCCCGTGCCAGTTATCGTCAATCATCAGCACACCCGGGGGCATGCCGTGAGCCAGCACATTCCTCGCATATTCCAGTACCTTCTCCTGAGTAGGCTCGTATTGCAGCTCAATCCATAAATTGTATTGCGGGGCGGTAAACAGCAGCTCCTCAGGGAAAGCGTGTACAGGAGGGAAGAATTTTTCGGAAACATACCGGTACACTCCCCGCAGGGCCTCATATCCCTCTCCCGTCAGCAGCTCCTGTCCCTTATCTCCGTTAACCAGGAGCTTGCCTTCTTTAAATTGAAAAGCAAACGGCTCCTCGCTCCATACATACCTTCCTTTGCTGGAGATCAGCAAGGGGCTTGCCTGGTTTCCTCCATGGTTGACGTTCAAATCCGCCTGGAACAACGCGGTTTCATCGTAGGGCATCCTGCATCCGTCCGCCGCACGGCCTCCCCACCAGAACTCATCAGGCATGATTTTGATCACCAGCTCGCTCTTTTCCATTCGAAAATCACTCCTTTGTATACACCGATCTTACCCCTCCGCATAAGGGATGACAATCTTAAAGTTGTGATCTATACTATAACATAATTGACTTTTTTAATTATGGAGGTCATCTTATGCTTGAGCCTTCTTCTTATGCATTCCGCAACGAAGATAAATCAATATTGACAATCGACTCTATCGGCTGGCAGAGGATCACCAACACCGATTACAGCTTCCGCGGCGACGAAAGGCCGGATTGCGGCCATGTGATTTTCCAATATACCCTAAGCGGCCAAGGCTTTATCGAATATGAGAACCAAACCCATGCCTTGCCCAAGGGTACGGGATTTTTGGTGAAGGTGCCCAGCCAGCACCGGTATTATTACAGCCAGCAGAAGGAGCCTTGGGAGATTATTTGGCTTAACTTGCGGGAGGATGAAGCCAACCGTATCTGGGATTATGTCATAGGATTGGAGGGGCCTATCCTTAGGCAGGATTCCGGTTCACCCTTGATTCAGGGCCTCTGGAAGCTTATGGATAAGGTGGTCAAGGAAAAAGTAACCGATAAATACACCTTGTCTGCGCTTGCTTATGAATGGACGCTGCTCCTGGTACGGACTTGCCGAGAGCAAAGCAAGGAGATCAGCGCCACCTCCAGCACGATCATCGAGAAGGCCAAAAAATTTATGAGAGAGCATTATCCTTACGAGCTGACACTGGACGTTCTCTCCGGGCATTGCGGCATTAACAAGCACCATCTATGCCGCCTCTTCCAGAAGGCGGAGCAAACCTCACCGCTGACCTACCTGAGAGACAGACGGATGGAAGCGGCCATCGCCCTGCTCCGGACAACGGACACCCCCATCCATGAAATCGGCCGGCAATGCGGCTTTGACAGTCCCAGCTACTTCGGCAAGATATTCCGTGAATATATGTCCATGACCCCTAAGGAATACCGGATGAAGATCCTGGAATTCCCGTACAGCGCTATTTATTATGAATAAGCCGTTTCCTAGGGTGTGTCTGAAAACTCCGAGGGGAGCAGATTGTAGCGAATTTTCGTTTCTGGCAAGGCACTTGTCCGCAGGCGTACCGGGGGTACGTCAAGGGGAAGTAACGCAGTCAGGGGCGAAAAGGCGCTATAAGGTGCCCTCAAACGAGTTTTCAGACACGCCCTAAAAAAGAAGCCGGCAAATCCGGGAAAATTGCCCGGCACTCACCCGCTTCCTTATCAAAAAACCTTCGGATCCTTCAGCTCCGCCCATTGGATGTAAGGCTCCCCATTATCAACGGCGGAAATAGTGCCTACCTTCACCCCGGTACAGTCGGGATTCCGGAAATAATCCTCCAGCATCAGCCGGTTAAGAGTAGACATATGCAGTCGGGCCAAATTCTCCTGCTTGATCCAGAACAGTTCGCCTTCATCGGATGGAGTGCAATCCTTACCGTCTGTCCGGCCATAGTAGTTGTATTGCTGGCGGATCTCATCATCCTTTAGCCGCAGCAGGATGTACCGCAAGGAAAAATCCTTGATCTCCTGCTGCATGAGCCCCGACTCCTCATAAATCTCCCGCAAGGCAGCAGCCTTCGGATCATTGATTTCCTCCGGCTCTATATGGCCGCCAACACCGCTCCAAAACTCAAAATTAAAAACCCGGCTGGAGCTGCGTTTAATCATCAGCACCTCGTCTTCGTGAAACAGATACGCTGTGGTCATTTGCCGTACGTGCATATGAGGGCTCCTTTTAGCGGGGTTCGTAATGCTTGACATCCTTTTGCTGCAATTCGACACCTGTTATGGCCCCAGCTGCTCTAAATCCAAACTGGCTGATATCAGCATGGGCAAAATACACATATTCCACCTGAGGCTCGTCCTTAAAAATGGCCACCGCATAAAAGGAAGGCAGTTTTTTTCCCCAGACTCCTTTTACTGATTGGATTTCGTCTTTGCGGTAATGCTTTTCCTCCACCAAGTACCGGGTTACCCGGTTGGCGTAAATCCGCTTATTGGCCTGTACATAAATAATCGGAGTCAATATAATGGATGCCGCTATGATGCTCAACAAAATGGAGCGTATATTCTTTCCCCTTTTCATTTTCATACCTCCAACTAGCTTGAGTTTTTTATCCGTTGAAGGAACCGCTTTGTGTCTTTTGGCGATTTCAGAATGAAAATGTTCTTGTCATGGTGTTTGGCTAGCTGCTGCATGATGCCGGGTATTCTGGTTTTTCTGAAGGTCCACACCCATTTCAGGAACTGGAGATCCAGGGACTCCGGACAATCCTTGTTCATGTCTGGCCTTGTTTTGCCATGGTACATGATCCGTCTTTTTAAGACCCGGTAAACTGTTATCCATCGTGAATAATCCAAAAGAATGATCGTATCCGCCCGCTTCATCCGGATATCCAGGGTCCTGCTGTAATTCCCGTCTATGATCCAAGTTTCTTTTTGCACAAGCTCCTCCAAAAAAGCATCCCATTCCTTATTCGGGGTTGGGGTCCAACCGGACTTCCAATAGTATGCATCCAGATGGTATAACGGAAGCGCGAGCTCTTCTTCTAATTGCTGGGCCAATGTGGATTTGCCTGAACCACCAGACCCGATGATCATAATCCGCTGCATGAAGTCATCTCCTGACGGACTTAAGCATTAGTTCCTACGGAACATAAATTTCAACAATGGCCAAACATTCGCTACCGTCAGTTTTCACACGGAATGGCCTGGAGGCGTAATCTGCAATATGCTTGCGGAAAAAAGCTTCATCCACTTTTTTATACTTGGTTGTAAAATCCTCAAATTCCACCACATAAATCTCTAGCCCTTTGGAGGGTTCATATTCCACAAATTGCGGGTCTACATACTCTTTCACGTACAGGATAGCTTTATCGTCGTAATCAAAAGCCGCTTCCTGAAAGCCTATCTTTTCCCCGGCAAGCTGCACATACCCTGGTTTTGTATCCGAAAACTTGCCTTCGATCTCTTCTTGACTGAACAGCTTGCAACCGCTCTCACAGGCGGTTCCCATCAAGAGCATGAATAGGCTAATCAGAACCCCTAGCTGCTTCATCGGTCTCACCCTTCCACTCATCCCGCAGTAAACCATAAACAACATGATCGTAATACTCGTCATTGTAATAACTGACACATCTTAAAATTCCTTCTTCTCGAAATCCGAGCCTCAAAGGAATAGCTCTGCTTCTGGCATTGTCCGTTCTCGCCCTTATTTCGATTTTATTCAACTCCATGACTTCGAATCCGTGATGAAGCAGAGCCCGACAGCAGGAGGTCATAATGCCTTTTCCTTCATATTCGGAAGCCAACCAATATCCGATGGACGAGAGCCTTGTGTTCCAATTCACATCATGAAAGCTAATATTGCCGATATACCTGTCTTCATAAAAAATCCCGGCAGAAAAACCATTGTTCTTTGCATATCTCTGGAGTTCGGCTTCAATGAATTTTCGGATGGCCCCGGAATCTGTTGTAAGCTTTACCCATGGAAACCCTTGTTCAAGATGGTCCCTGTTTCTCTCGACACAATCATAGATTTCTTCTGCGTGGCAGTAATGGAGGAGGCGCAAATCCAACTGATCATTGATTTGGTGTTTAAACATCCCTACACTCCCCTCGCATACGGATGAAGCAGGAGATGGCTCCGTATCTCCAGCCCGATGGGGATGGAGAGCTGCTTGTACGCCAATAAAACTGCTCCTGCTACCGGGGAGAAAGCAGGTTGAACGATGGAATACGTTTTGTTTTTGCCGGAATTCAATATGGAATGAAGCTGCTGCCGGAAATACCCGCAATTGGCCACACTTCCAATGAAGGAAACCTTCACCTCCGGTTGGGTGAAGTACAAGCCCAGCATTTCGATTCCCACTACAATTTCATGGATGGCCCGGTCGCAAACCGCTTGAGCCAATGGACTGCCCGCCTCCGCAGCCCGGGTGATGATGGGCGCCAGTTCGCCAAACACCCGGTTCCGCTCCCGGCGGTCCTCCACAAACCCGCGGCGGGCAAGCCCGGATAATTCCTCGACGGTGGTTACCCTCCAATAAGCAAGAACATCCTGTACCAGGCTATGGTCCCCTTCACCGCTATTACCCGCCAACAGCTCATAAACAGCGTTATATGCCAGAAACCGGGCAGCACTAGCCGCATAATGATGAAGATCATAATTGCGGACCTGTTGGCCATCCTCGGTAACTGCGTAGATCATAGATCCGGTTCCCGCTATAACAATTATGCCTGGTTCCGTGCCCAATGCTCCACTATGCGCCACCACCGCATCATTCACATGCTTCTTCGGGCAATCCAGACCCTCCACCGCTGTCAGGGGAAGCACCCACTCCAAATCCGCCTCCGCATCAAAACCGGCGATTCCCGCTGTCAGCAAAACCACCTGCGACACATCTTTTTCCGCCAAATCAAGTGCCCTCGTGATTGCCTGCTGCACATTCCGGCTGGCATTCACGTCCTTATGTATAGATGATGCGCCATTCTCTATGTAGGAAAGCACCCTTCCGTCTAAATCTGCCACCATAACCCGAGTCTGTGTACCGCCACCGTCAATCCCGATGACAACCTTATCCCTTGTCTCCACCATTGTCTGTGCCTCCCAGTTATCTCCGGCTCTACTAAGGCATTATTCCGTCACGTTTTTCCCTGTGATCTGCTTCATGTGATGCTGCAGGTGGTTGACATAATCCTCAATCAGCCAGCCTAAGGTGACGGTTATTTCATCATCCAATATCACAGGTCTGGTCAGGTCCTCTGCATTTCCATTTTTCAATACATACAGCACCTGTCTATTCAAAAAGGTCCACAGCGTGATCAATTCCCTATACGTATAATTGGCTGAATAGCCGTGCAGCGCAACCCATTGATTTTGTTGGTATTTTTCGATCCGGACCGGATCAGAGGCCAGCATAATTTTCACAAACCGCATATGATTATTCGTGGCGGAATCACAGAGATGGCCGAGAATTTCCTGCTTGGACCAGCTCTCCCGGTTTATTTTGTGAAGCGCTTCCTCTTCCTTAATTTCCTCCAAGTAAGATGGAATAGTTAGAATCAGGTGTTCCAGCTTTTGGACGACGCTCATTCGATTCCTCCTTTATTCTCCAAACGGACTACCCCCAAAAGGTCTAAACAGTTCGGCCCGATCATCCTTTGGGGGCATCCGCCTGGGACGGCGTTTACTTGCCGGGGTCTATCCGGAGAACAGAGCTGATCTGATTGAACACTGCGGGTGTAATCCCTTCTGTCAGACCAAATTTGCGGGCAGTAGCCGGTGTAACCTGCAAAAAAGACTCCACAAAAATCTCTTCCCCAACTTTCAGACGGAAGTTCTGTGAGACAGCTCCGCGGCTCATCTGCAACGGGTACTTGATCAGTCCCAAAGCCACAGTACCAATAGCGGAAACAAATATTTCATTGTCGCTGATTGGAGTAAACACCGGCTGACCATCTGGCGGAGCTTCGACCACTGTATTTCCGATCCGGACCGCTATGTTTGTACGTGAAACCGGTTTGGCCACGAAGGTCATACTCCGGTCGGCCGTGTTATACCGGAGGCGATACCTCCGTTTGTTGATCAGACCCAATGTCCGGGCCGTTGCCCTGCTTACCGAGATCATATTGTCGATACATTCGGAAGCGTCATTGTTACCAAGAATTACAGTTGCTCTTGCATTGCCTTTTCTCAAAATAGTTCTGCCAGCGGGAATCTCTACTCCAAAGGAAGGTAAGGGAGAACCTCCGCAATTGCCCAGCAGCTCTGCTTCTTTCCCCAAATCCTTATCAATTACAGCATCGAAGATTGCACGGTAAATCATTGGAATGCGCCACATCCTTCACCGTTGTGAAATTAGAGCTCCCCTTTTACTAAAGTGAAAGCTCATAATAGGGTATGTGACCATTCGTCTTCTTGCGCTCAATTTGCCGGCGAAGCGAGATTCAATAGATGTAGAACACTCCTCAGTGTAAAATAAACACACCTAAAATTCTATATTTTCTCAGAAATTTCAAACACTTAGAAAAAAAGAACCCTCTTTGTCCAAAAGAAGGCTCTTCCTTATGAAGCTTGGGCTGCTGCAGTGTGGCCAGTTACTGGAGTCCCATCAGATCGGATTGTACCCGGACGGCTCCCGTCCCCTGGTTGACATCAGCGGAGAAGTTCTCCTCCATCTGTACGCTGCCGGATGTCAGCAGATGGATTTCCTTGCCGTCCACCTCATTTTCCACCAGCAGCATCTGTCCTTGCTTCTGAAATACACATCCCGTCAGTTGGACCGTGGTAGGCAGATATTGCTCCATCGCCTGGTTCCCGGTGAAGCGGATTGCGTTGTCCCGGAGTACGGAATGGAGGATGCTCACCATGTCCACGGGCGTATTAATGAGCAGAAATGGAGTCGGCTGGCTGTGCAGCACACGCACCTGTTCGAACACCAGATGCTCCTGCCGGGGGACAGGTGAACCGGGATAGTAAGAGCGGCTGAACCGGTCATTGTCGAAATGGACGGAAAAGGCAGGCCGGGCTTTATGCAGATAAATATGGCGGAAGGACACATTCCTCACTCCTGCCGTATACACCGGATCACGTTGGACCATGGTCCAGGAGATGCCGTCCAGGATAGTGGTGCCCTGCTCATGCACCGGTCGGGTACGGGAAATGTAACGCTGACCATCCGGCTCCGCCTTCACCCGGTAAAGTCGCCCTCCAGATACCACGGTGTCGGACTTCTGCACCTCCATCCCCTCCCGCCAATCCGTCCAAGCCCCGGCCAGAATCCGGCAGAAATACCCGACGCAGGGCTTACTTTCATCCTCGCCGGACAGATCGTAACAATGCTCGATCACACCCTCTTCGATCCAACCCAGCTCCGGATTGCCCACATCGTAATCATGGCCGTTCAGGGCTACCGCATCGTCGTAGGTGTCAAACCGGCCGTCACTGATCCGGAAC
>JAEWAA010000038.1 GCA_023391955.1 Bacillota bacterium
CGGTAACCCTCTCTTTGACGGCAGGGCAGGCGTATTACGTGGAGGTGCTGCACAAGGAAAAATCAAGCAGCGACCATCTGTCGGTGGGCTGGACCGGACCGGGTATCTCTGCAATTACAGTCATTGACGGAAGTTATTTGTCTCCCTATCAAACCGAAGGAGTTGGGAATGAATGAGCAATGTGATCCGGAAAATATGCTCGCTGCCTATGCTGCTTGCGCTGGTTCTGGCTATTCCGATGCTTCCGGCGGCTGCAGTCCAGGCGGCCGCAACCCATAATGTCACTTTGTACGGCGCCAACGGAGGCGATGCAACGGATGACCGGGCCTCCATCCAAAGCGCCATCAATGCCGCTTCGGCAGGAGATACGGTATATTTTCCCGCCGGCACCTACTATATTTCCAATAAGCTGATGGGCAAGTCGGGGGTCAGACTCCAGGGGGAGGCACAGAACACAGCCATCATCAAGGCGGCAACGGGAAGCGGATCGCAGTTCGCCGGCTTGAAGGTGGAGGCCACCATGCTGAATCTGAACAATATCAGCAATATGGACATTTCCGAACTGACGTTTGATGCCAACAGCAACAATGCCGTCACCTCCGCCATTTGGGGGGAGCCGGGCATCGGGCACAAAATCCACCGCATTAAGGTGAAGGATATTACCCAGTCTACCGGTTTCGGTCCCTTCGGCATCCTGTTCTCCGGTACACCGGATGTAGAAATTACCGACAGCGAGTTTACCAATATCGGCACCCAATCCATGTGGGGAGGGGCTATCCGCGTAGGCTGGGGCTCCCACAACGCCAAAATTTTAAACAATACAATCCATAATATGGGCCGTGGCGGCATCTTCGTCAACGACGGCTCAACCGGGGCCGTGATCAAGCATAATGTCATTTCGGGCTCCTCCGATTTTATTTCGGGCTATGGCTTCGGCATCGAGGTTCATACAGATTGCAATTATACGATTATCGAAGACAACGTCATGGATCACTGGCTGAGTGTGGTCAGATCCCAATATACCTCCATCCGCCGCAATTACGTGGGCACCTCTAACGGCACCTACAAATCCTACGGCCTGGAGGTATCGGCAGCCCCGACCATTGTAACGGATAATGTGGTGGACGGCGGCCAGCATAACGGTATTTCCATGTCGCCGGGCAACGGGCAGCATATTTTTGCCTACAATACCATCCAGAATATGATTCAATGGGGCATGCAGCTTCATGGTGACGGTACTCCGGCGCCCAACCAGTACCTGTATTTCTACAAGAATGTATGGAAAAACACGGACAAGGATAACCCTATCGCCGTCTACCCCGGTACAGCGGGCAATACCATCCGGATCAACGGCAAAACCACGGATACCACCTTTGACAGCAACCAGATCATCAACAATGACCGCTTGGGCATTCAGATTACCGGCGCAGCGGGCGTAGACCGGCTGAGCTTCGTGAACAACACCATTACAGGCAACGGGGGGTTATCGGTGGATCCCTATCCGGCTGCTGCTCTGGATCTGGAATGGAGCGGCAACACGGTGAGCGGAAACGGCTCCAATGTGCAGCTGACCTCCCGTGGCTTCAGCAATGCCAAGCCTACAGCCAGCTTTACTGCCAGCAGACTGATTGTGCCCCTGGGGCAAGCGGTCACCTTCACCAATACCTCCACCGATCCGGGCGGCTCCATTGTCCATAATCTGTGGGATTTCGGGGAGGGGGTTCCCAATAACACGGCCAGCCCCACCTATACCTATGAAAAGGCAGGCACCTATAAGGTCAAACTGCTGGTAACCGACAACGGCGGCAGAATGCATCTGTCGGAGCAAACCATTGTGGTGGATGCCGGTCCTGCGGATACTCAGGCTCCCACCGCCCCCTCCGGACTGGTGCTGCTGGCCAAAACGGACACCACTGCACGTTTTTCCTGGAACCCCTCTACAGATAATGTGGGAGTGGCCGGCCACAATATATATAAGAATGGTGTGCTGGAAGGCGCCACTGGCGGAGCCGGAGCAACAGAGTACCTGGCTGCCGGACTTACTCCCAATACTGCTTACAGCTTCACCGTTAAAGCCAAGGACGGAACAGGCAACCTGTCGGCTGCAAGCAATGCGCTAAATGTCACCACCAACGCTCCAGACACGGAGCCTCCGTCAGTGCCGGTCAATCTGTCGTTGTCCTATAAGACAGACACCACGGCCAAATTGACCTGGGCCGCATCAACGGACAATGTGGGTGTGACGGGTTATGATGTGTTCCGCAACGGAACATTGGCTGGCTCCACGCTGGGTGCCGGGGCTACGGAATTTATGGCAACCGGGCTGACTGCAGGGAGTACGTACAGCTTTACAGTCAAGGCCAAGGACGTGAAGAACAATTTATCTGCGGCCAGCAACGGGCTGAGCGTCACCACTTACGGAGCCCAGGAAATCAAGTATGCCAGCGATTTGAGCTGGGTGTCCGCCACCGCGGGTTTTGGGGCGGTCCGCCAGGACAAAAGCTCCAGCGGGAATGCCCTCCGGCTGGATGGCGTGACATACAGTAAGGGAATCGGCACCCACGCCAACTCTGACATCGTGTACCAGTTAAACGGCAATTACGGCAGGTTTGTCTCTGATGTAGGGGTGGATGACCAGGTTACCCATGCGAATGCGTCTATCGTCTTTCAGGTATGGGCCGACGGCGTTCTCCTTTTTGACAGCGGGGTGATGAATGCCTTATCTGCCACTAAGACGGTGGATGTGCCGGTAGCCGGGGTCAATCAAATTAAACTCACGGTTACGGACAGCGGCAACGGCAACAGCTATGATCATGGGGATTGGGCGGGAGCCAGATTCACCCCCTCGGGAAACGGCAATCCCAATCCGGCGGATACGCAGCCGCCTACAGCGCCCGCGAATCTGACGGCATCGTCCAAAACCAGTGTGAGCGTGGGCCTCAGCTGGACGGCTTCTACGGACAATGTGGGGGTAACCGGCTACAACATCTATAAGGGCGGGGTCCTGGAAGGAAGCACGGCGGGCACCACTTACACGGCAACAGGGCTTAGCGCTAATACAGCCTACAGCTTTACAGTGAAGGCCAAGGATGCGGCCAATAATGAATCAGCGGCCAGCAATACCCTGAACGTGACCACGGATGCTCCCCCGGCGGACACGCAGCCGCCTACAGCGCCCGCGAATTTGACGGCACCGTCCAAAACCAGTGTGAGCGTGGGCCTCAGCTGGACGGCTTCTACGGACAATGTGGGGGTAACCGGCTACAACATCTATAAGGGCGGGGTCCTGGAAGGAAGCACAGCAGGCACCACCTACACGGCAACAGGGCTTAGCGCCAATACGGCCTACAGCTTTACGGTGAAGGCCAAGGATGCGGCCAACAATGAATCGGCGGCAAGCAATACACTGAGTGTGACTACGGCAGTGTATGGCGGCCCCGGCGGAGGAGGAACAGGCACGATCGTGCGGGAATATTGGACGGGAGTGGGAGGCGAAACCATCGCGGACATTCCCTTGGGCACCCCGCCAACCGGAACCTCCATCCTCACCAGCCTGGAGGGACCGTCCAACTTCGGCAACAGCTATGCTACCCGGATCCGGGGGTATATCACGCCCACTGTGAGCGGCGACTACACCTTCTACATTGCCAGCGACAATGCAGGCGAGCTGTGGCTGAGCCCGGACAGCAATCCGGCGAATAAATCGCGGATCGCTTACGTTTCCACCTGGTCGGGGTACCGGGACTGGACAGGGAACGCCACGCAGAAGTCGGTAACCCTCTCTTTGACAGCAGGGCAGGCGTATTACGTGGAGGTGCTGCACAAGGAAAAGTCAAGCAGCGACCATCTGTCGGTGGGCTGGACGGGACCGGGCATCTCCGCAATAACGGTCATTGACGGCAGTTATTTGTCTCCCTATTAAATCTTGTGAGGGCCTGCACGGCGGCTGGTTGACGGCTGCGGTGCAGGCTCTTTTTGTGGACCGTGATACACGGAATATACAGCTTTTCATGAAAAATACAGTCGCAAATACATCCATTTGCCGAACGTACAGTATGCACAAAGTGTGACCAATGGCATGCTTAACTCGGGAGCGGATGAATTGGCGGGAGAGAAAGGAGGCGGATGAACATGCCACAGTGGAGAGCAGATTATCCACGCCCGCAGTTTGTGCGGGTGGATTGGCTGAATTTGAACGGGGCATGGGAATTTGAATTTGATGACGGGGATGTGGGGGAGCGGGGGAGGTGGTATGATGCGCCGAAGACCTTCTCCCTGAGCATACAGGTGCCCTTCTGCTTCCAGAGCCCGCTTAGCGGTATTGGAATCCATGATTTTCACGACATTGTCTGGTACCGCAAGCGAGTGGAGCTGCCCCCTGAATTTAGCGGCAAACAGGTGCTGCTGCATTTTGGCGCGGTGGATTATTCCGCCAAGGTATGGGTGAACGGACAGCTTGCAGCCCTGCATGAAGGAGGGCATACGCCTTTTTGGGCGGACGTAACCGAACTGCTGAGACCCGGGGGTCTTCCCAATGATATTGTGGTCCGGGCACAGGATTACAGCAGGGATGTCCGGCTGCCGCGAGGCAAGCAGTATTGGCTGGAGAAGCCGGTATCCGTATTTTATTCCCGCACGACAGGGATCTGGCAAACAGTCTGGATGGAGCCGGTGGCAGAAACACGGATCGATAACGTCCGGTTCACACCGGATATCGATGCCAATGAAATCCGCATTCAAACCGCGGTTCATGGTCATATGGCGGCTATGGGCAAGCTCCAGCTGAAGCTGTCGGTTAGCCTGGAGGGCCAAGCCGTGGCCGAGGATATCCTTGAAATCCGGGAGGCCCTTACAGCCAGGCGGATTTGGCTTACCGACTATAACGATATGGGAAAAGGGAGATGGTGGTCTCCGGAAAATCCGGTCTTATACGATATAGAGCTGACCCTATGGGCGGATGATGTGCTGCTGGACCGGGTAAACAGCTATTTTGGCATGCGGAAGATTTCGGTGGAGGATGGCCGGGTCTGTCTCAACAACCGCCCCTATTATATGAAGCTGGTTTTGGACCAGGGCTACTATCCTGATGGTATTCTTACGCCGCCCAACGGCGAGGCGGTCCGGCGGGATGCGGAGCTGGCCAAAGCCATGGGCTTCAATGGCGTGCGCAAGCATCAGAAGATTGAGGACCCCAGGTATGCTTACTGGTGTGACCGGACCGGTCTTTTGCTGTGGGGAGAGATGCCCAATGCTTACGCGTATTCGGAGGAATATGTCCGCCGTATCACAAGGGAATGGCAGGAATTCCTGGAGCGGGATTACAACCATCCCTGCATCGTAGTGTGGGTGCCGCTGAACGAAAGCTGGGGTGTGCCGGGGATTCTGGCGGATCAGGCCCAGCAGCATCATGCCTTGGCCATGTACCATTTGACCAAGTCTCTGGATCCTACCCGCCTGGTCATCTCCAATGACGGCTGGGAGCATGTAAAATCGGATATTTGCTCCATCCATGATTATGATTCAAGCGGGGAAACCCTCAGGGAGCGGTACGGCAGCCAGGATTGTGTGAAGGCCAGGCCGTGCAACCGGCCCGTGTATGTGCCGGGGTATGCTTATGGCGGGGAGCCGGTCCAGGTATCCGAGTTCGGCGGCATACGGTACAGCCCCAACAGCGCCGATGGCTGGGGCTATTCGGAAGCGCATAGTGAGGAGCAGTTTCTCAAGCGCTATATGGAGCTGACCCATGCGCTGCTGCGGGCTCCTGCCCTGCAGGGCTACTGCTACACACAGCTGGCGGAT
Source organism: Bacillota bacterium (assembly GCA_023391955.1). GTDB lineage: Bacteria > Bacillota > Bacilli > Paenibacillales > NBRC-103111 > Paenibacillus_AR. Next base: position 5,800 of record JAEWAA010000038.1, read on the forward strand.
GTGCAGCAGGAGAAGAACGGGCTGTTGACGGAGGACCGCCAGCCCAAAGCGCCTGTGGCGTCTATCAAGACAATCAATCAGGGACTTTTGCCGTGAGGAAAAGCGGATGAATAAAAGGAGGATACCATGAAAATCGGCATTGCGGATTATGGGATGAACGTTTGGGACGGCGGCACCTGCTTTGATCTGGAGGAACGCCTGCGGCAACTGAAGGCCATCGGTTACGAAGGCATTGAACGGCTGACGGCGTTCAGCGGGGAACAGGCGCTGCAATCGGCGGCGATGATGAGAAGGTTTGGTTTGGATTTTGGCACGGTGAGGGCCCACAGCCCGGAGCTGTCCATTCAATGGACGGCTGCTCTTGGCAAGGATTATGTCTGGACCCATGTGGACGGCCGGGATTTCGCTGCGTTCTGCCGGCAGGTGCGGATCCAGTCGGCTGCCTGCCGCCGGTGGGGCCTGCATGTAGCGCTTCATAATCATATGGGAACACCTGTGGAGACGCAGGAGCAGCTGGAGGAGTTTCTGCGGGAATGCCCGGACAGCAAGCTGGTGCTGGATACCGCCCATCTGGCGGCAATGGGCGGAGATGCGGTGGAGATTGCCGGCAAATATGCAAGCAGACTTGCTGTTCTTCATCTGAAGGATTGGCTGGAGACCAATCCCGAATCGGTAGATTGGACCAAACGCGGGCGGTTCTGCGGCCTAAACCGCGGCAATATCGGATTGGACAATGCCGCTGTCCTGAAGGAGGCCGTGAAACACGGCTTTGACGGATGGGTGTTTGTGGAGCATGATACCCATTTGCAGGAGCCTCTCGTTGATCTGGAATGGAGCAGGCAGGTTGTCCGGGAGGCCGGGTATTAAGCATAAGCAAATTGGAACGGGGGACAAACGATGACGGAGCCAATCAGAATCGGCCTGGCCGGAGCAGGCAGAGCCGGATGGGGTATGCATTGCCAGGAGCTGGAGGACAAGAAGCATCTGTTTATCATTGTGGCTGCCTGTGATCTGATCGAATCACGGCGGCAGGCGATGGCGGAGCGCTACGGCTGCAAAACCTATGAGTGCCTGGAGGATCTTATGGCTGACCCGGATGTGGAGCTTGTGGATGTGGCCACCCGCTCTTCGGATCACTGCGCTCACGGGCTTTTGGCGCTGGCCGGTGGCAAGCATGTGTTCATGGAAAAGCCGCTTGCCTGCACGTATGAGGAGGCCCAGGTGTTGCTGGAGGCGGAACGGAAGAGTACAGGCAAGCTGTACGTGCGCCACAACCGCCGGTTTGATCCCGACTTTCTCCATGTCCGGGAGG
>JAEWAA010000107.1 GCA_023391955.1 Bacillota bacterium
CTTCCAGTTGGAGCCCCAAATGCTGCCCGCTTGCCACTGCACCAGAAAATCGAACTGGGCCTCATACAGACTCATCACCAGCACAGTCATGGCGGAGGTAATACCCGCTTGCAGGGCAATACCCACCAGAATCAGCCGTATCGGACTGATGCCTTCCTCTCTTTTGTAGGCCAGGATATAGATGACAATGGCAGCCACACCGGCTCCGGCCAATGCGAGAACCGGCAGCAGGAAGATGGAACCGTTGGATTTGGCACCGAACACCATAATGAAGAGCACGACCATTAACCCGGCGCCTGCGTTGATGCCCAGCAAACCGGGGTCTGCCAGCGGATTGCGGGCCACCCCCTGGATAATGGAACCGGCTACGCCCAAGCCGGCCCCCACCAGCAGAGAGAGGACAATCCGGGGCAGGCGGAATTGGAACAGCACCATATTCTCCTTCTCGGTACCACCCCCGAACAGGGTCCGGATGGTATCCATCGGTGTCAGCCGGGAAAAACCCGTGTTCATGCTAATGACAAAAGAAACGGCCAGCAGAAGCGTGATCACTACCGCCACGGCCACATTCCGGCGAATGGTTTTCCGGCGGAACTGCTCCATGGTCAAGCTGATTTGCGCCATCGTTAACCAGCCCTCCTTTGTTTACGGGCCAGATAAAGGAAAAAGGGCACGCCGATCAGGGCCACCAACGCCCCGATGGGAATTTCCGAAGGCGGGTTGATGGTTCTCGCCGCCAGATCCGCCGTCACCAATAACAAAGCCCCGAATACTGCGGAGGCGGGAATAATGTAACGGTAATCCACGCCTACCAGCGCCCGGCACATATGAGGCACCACCAGACCGATAAAGCCCACTGCCCCCACCACGGCAACAGACACCCCTGCCAACAGGAGCACAAGGATGGTCCCGATGGTTTTTACCACTGCCGTCTTCAGCCCCAGGCCCTGTGCCACATCCTCACCCAGGTTCATTAAGGAAACTGACCGGGAGAGCAGCATAGCTCCAAGGATAGCCGCTATGGTAATAGGCGCCGCCAGCTTCAGCTGGCTCCAATCACTTCCCGCCACACCCCCGGAGGTCCAGAACATCAGGCTCCGCGCCACATTGTAGTAGATGGCAATGCTTTGGCTGAGGGCAGTCAACAGCGCCGTTACCGCCGCTCCCGCCAATACCAGCCGCATGGGGGAGGCCCCGCCCCTCTGTAAGGAGGCGATGCCATATACTAACGCTGCGCCTAGGGCAGCACCGACGAAGGAGAGCATCATAATCTGCAGATAGGAGATTCCCGAAAAAAACGCAAAGCAGATGGACAGCATAAACCCGGCGCCCGCGTTTAAGCCCATCAGCCCCGCATCCGCCATGGGATTGCGGGTCATTCCCTGCATAAGAGCCCCCGCCACTCCGAAGGAGGCGCCGATCAAGGCGCTTGCAATCACCCGGGGCAGCCGGAGATTGTAGATGACCATATGCTGCGGGTTGGTGTCGTCCCGGTGAAATACCGCATCCCACGCCACTTGAAGGGGAATGGGCATAGCGCCTTTGGAGACGGAATAGAGCATCCCGGTTAACAGTACAGCAAACCCGGCGAGAATAATCAGCCAGCCGGTATGGATTTTGAACTTGTTGGCAGCCCCGGGAACTGCCAGCACTTTTGCCGTCACACGGTTCATTCCTGTTGCCTCCTACGCCGTAACCTCATGGACAATATGCCAAAACAGGCCCCGCCCTTAGTACCTGGACGGACACCTGTTTGGTTCTGTCGGGCTTCAATTATTTCAACATAAACTCCGAAATGGCTTTGACGCCATATTCCACACCCAGAGGTCCCGCGGAGAAGGCTGCCCGGTCAAGAACGAACACGTGGTTGTTTTTGACGGCAGTGAGCGTATTCCATACGGGGTTCTTCTTCAATTCCTCCAGAGTCGTCTCTTCGGAGTTGCTGGTCATATCATCCCACAGGAAGATGTAGCCGGGATTCAGTTGTAGCAGCCCTTCCAGAGTAAAGATGTTATCCTTGCCATGCACCGCAGGGTAATTGGCAGGCGGCGTCAGCCCCAAACCGGCGGTTTTGTCATAGAAGGCTACACAACGGTCTAGTCCAAATGCGGTATAGGTACCTTTGTTGTTAAAAGAAATGAAGGCCACTGTCTGATCCTTCTTGGCGGCCAGCTTTTCACGGTTGGTGACAATCAGCTTCTCGATTTCGGCTACTTTATCCTGGCCCTTCTTGGGTTCGCCGATCAGCTTGGAGAATTCCACGAGACGGCCCTTCCAATCCAGGTCATTCTTGAATACCACAACCGGTGCCACTTGCTTCAGTTGATCCATAATCTTATCGTTATACGGGGTAGCCGCGATAATCAGATCGGGCTTGGATTCCAGCACCTTTTCCACGCTGACGGAGGAGCTGCCCAGATCAAGGACATTGGCCTGCTCCTTAATGAAAGGCTGGAAGGACAGGAAGCCGAACAGAGAGCTTGCATTGTCCGCCGCTACCGGTGTCACACCCAGGGAGAACCAGGGCTCAAGGAAATGGAAGAAAGCGACCGCCACGCGCTTCGGACGTTCCTTTATGACAACATCATTGCCCAGAGCGTCCTTGTATGTCAGCGGAAAAACAGCTGCGTCCGCCTTCGGAGCTGCAGAGGAAGCGGCACTTGTGCTTGCCGCAACGGTTGCCGCGGGACTTGCACCGGCAGCCGAAGGTTTTTCATCAGCCGCTTCTTTACCGCCACAGCCTGCCATCAGCCCAACTGCAAATGCGAATGTCAAACATAATGCCAATAGCTTCTTCAATCTAATCCCTCCACTTTTGAATGCTGATTCTCTATTATGCAACTCTCCTCATTGATAACGATTCGCAATTGCAACTATAAAGCATTCTAGCATGTGCATAGTGTGAGAGAAATGGAGGATTTCCTGAACAGGGGATGGACAATTTCCTTCTCAGGGCGGGTCTCCGCCGAAGGGATTGGGATGGCAGCTGTGAAGTCTTTCGATACGATGGGGCTCGTTTTAGTTGGCCTGTTCGATGGGAAGAGCGCGGAGTTGAGTAGGGGCGAGGCCAAATTGCTTTTTGAACAGTCTGCTAAAATAATAGGCATCGGTGTAACCCACCATCTCGGCAATTTCCTTGACGGTGGCACAGGTGGACGTCAGCAGGCGGTGGGCCTCCTTCATCCGGTATGCGATCAAATAATCGATAGGACTGATACCAATATACTTTTTGAACACCTCAGAAAAATATTTGGGACACATGCCATACCGCCCGGCCAGGTCGCACAGGGTATGCTGCCGCATATGGTGGAATTCGATGTAACCCCTCGCTTCCTCTACCATACTTTGGGCCTCATTGCTCCGTGCGCTTTTCATAATGCCGAACAGCTCCGACAGCACCGTATAAACCAGAGCCTTCGCTTGGAATTTAGAAAAGGTATCCGGGTGTTTGGACACATCCGCCAGCATCTTGAGCGTGGCAAACAAACCGGGGCAGGAGCCGATCTCCATTTCGTATGCCCGGTGCATATAACCTCCACTGTCCTTCTCAT
>JAEWAA010000155.1 GCA_023391955.1 Bacillota bacterium
CCATAGCAGCTTATCTGCAGGTGGACCTGGAAATTCCCGTGCTGATCGCCCTGTTGGTCTGTCTGATTCCCACCACCATCGGGGGGCTGCTCTCCGCCATTGGCATAGCAGGCATGGACCGGGTTACCCGGTTCAATGTGCTGGCCATGTCCGGCAAGGCGGTGGAGGCGGCGGGGGATATCAACACCATGATCCTGGACAAAACGGGAACTATCACCTTCGGTAACCGGATGGCCAGTGAATTTGTGCCGGTGGGCAAGGAAACGGAAGCGGACGTGGCCCGGTGGGCGGCTGTCAGCTCCGGCTTGGATGAAACACCGGAGGGGCGTTCGGTGATTGAACTGGTGAAAAAGCTTGGACATCCGTATGACAGCGCCTTGGCGGGTGGAGGGGATTTCATTGAATTCCGCGCGGAAACCCGCATGAGCGGTATGGATTTAGTGGACGGACGGATGGTCCGCAAGGGCGCCGTCGATTCCGTGAAGCGTTGGGTACTCTCTCAAGGCGGCATTATCCCTGCTGATCTGGACCAAAAATCTAACGGCATCGCCGGCAAAGGCGGCACCCCGCTTGCAGTGGCGGTGAATGACCGCATATACGGGCTGATCTATTTGAAGGACACGGTAAAGCCAGGCATGAAGGAACGGTTTGACGAGCTGCGCCGGATGGGTATTAAGACCATTATGTGCACAGGAGACAATCCCTTGACGGCAGCCACCATTGCGGCGGAGGCGGGGGTGGATGAATTTATTGCCGAGAGCACCCCGGAGGACAAAATTGAAGTGATCCGGCGGGAGCAAAAGGAAGGCAAGCTGGTGGCCATGACCGGCGACGGGACCAATGATGCCCCGGCACTGGCACAGGCGGATGTGGGTCTGGCCATGAACAGCGGTACTACCGCCGCCAAGGAAGCGGCCAATATGGTGGATCTGGATTCGGATCCGTCCAAAATTATTGAAGTGGTGGCAATCGGCAAACAGCTGCTGATGACCCGCGGCGCACTGACCACCTTCAGTATTGCGAATGATATTGCCAAATATTTTGCCATCATCCCGGCCATGTTCACCCTGGCTATTCCGGAGATGAATGCTCTGAATGTGATGGGGCTGGGTTCCCCAAGCTCGGCGATATTGTCGGCGCTGGTGTTTAATGCGGTTATTATCCCGCTCTTGATTCCGTTAGCCATGCGGGGTGTCTCCTACAAGCCGATGAGCTCTGTGAGACTGCTCCGCCGCAACATCTTCGTGTATGGGCTGGGCGGGATTCTGGTTCCGTTTATCGGGATTAAGCTTATTGATATATTCGTCAACATCTGGATGTAGATGGAATAAGGAGTGCAGGAGAGAGAGGATGACAGCAATGGGACTTACAAAGGCGGATGTAATCAGCCACAATCCGGAATCCAAAACGGCTTTTTTGTTCACCGTGGTAAGACTGAGCGCCATATTTATTATTCTGTGCGGGTTGTTTTATCCATTGGCTTCGACGGGACTTGCCCAGCTTCTGATGCCCGGGCGGGCGAACGGCAGCCTGGTGAGCAACAGCGCAGGCCAGGTGGTGGGCTCCGAGCTCATCGGGCAGCAATTTGAGAACCCGGCCTTGTTCCAAAGCCGTGTCTCCAGCATTGAATATAAAGCGGAAGCCTCCGGCTCCAACAACTACGGGCCCTCCAATCCGGATATGCTGCAGCGGACCAAGGATTCCATCGAACAGTGGAAAACAGCCAATCCAAACGTTCCCGTCAGCAAGCTGCCCATTGATCTGGTGACCAATTCGGGCTCCGGTATGGACCCGCATATTACACCGGCATCCGCAAAGGTTCAAATTCAGAGGATCAGCGCCTTAACCGGCATTTCTCAGGAGCAGCTGGAGCAGCTGGTAACCTCCCATACGGAAGGACGCGATTTGGGGCTGTTCGGTGAAGCACGTGTCAATGTATTAAAGCTGAACATGGATTTGCAGGAGCTGGGAGGTCGTTAATTTGCCTGTCGCCAATGTGAACGGCACGTCCATCTATTATGAAATCCAGGGCAGAGGGATGCCCATTGTGTTTATTCACGGCCATGGGATGAGCCATACCATGTTCAAGGCCCAGATGGATTTTTTCAAGGGACGGTACAAGGTCATCTCCTGCGATCTGCGGGGAAACGGAAGATCCGGCAAACTCACGGAGCCTCGGCAGGAGATCATTGAAACCCAATGCGCCGATTTGATCATACTCCTGAACCAGCTGCATCTGCGGGATGCGGTATTCGTCGGGGTTTCCTACGGCGGTTTGCTGGCCCAGCATATTGCCTATGCGTACCCTAACCGGGTGAAAGCGCTGGTGGTGGCGGACAGCTTCTACCGGGATGATCCGTCTGCTGTGATCCGGTCCCTGCAAACGGCGGCCGCTTATTGCAGCTGTCTGACCTATTACGCGCCAAGCGACTGGATTATGCCCTCTGTCCGGCTGTCTTACCGGCGCTGGGAGCAGGCATACCGGGTGATCCGCAGCAGCTTGCTTGAGAAACGGCCGGGCGAGCTGTATAAACAGAGACTGGCCATGACCGGCGTGGATTACGGAGAGGAGCTGAAGAAAATCGGCCAGCCTGTTCTTTGTTTGGCTTCCGTCGACTCCGGTCCGAATATGCTGTATATGAAGCAGTTGGCGGCTATGCTGACTCATGCGCGGCTGGAGCTGCTCCCGGATTCGCTCCCGCCGGGAAATCTGTGCCAGCCGGAGCTGTTTAACCGGCTTCTAGAGCAGTTTCTGGATTCGCTGGCTGAGGTGCAGGAACGCCAGGTGGGAGGCTGAAGCCGATGGCGCCTTACAAGCGGAAAACCCCGGAGGAAATTCTCGATTCCATCTACCGCCTGCACCGGGGAAGACTGAAGATTCTGATCGGACCGGTAAGCGGCTCCGGCAAAACCTATCATATGCTGCAGGAAGGCAGGCTCCTGCAAAAGCAGGGCATTGATGTGGTATACAGCGCCGTCTCCACCATGCAGCGGACGGAGACGGTCCAGCAGCTGGAGGCGCTGGAGCGGGTGCCCAGCATTCACTGGTGGAAAGACGGACAGGAGCAGAAGGATCTTCCGCTGGACACACTGGTGGAGCGTAATCCCGAAGTGCTGCTGGTGGATGGGCTGGCCCACCGCAACCGGGAGGGGGCACAACTCCCCACCCGGCTGGAGGATATCCGCTTCCTGATGGACAAAGGCATCAGCGTGATTACCACCATCAACGTATATGAATTGGCGGGTGTAGGTGAGGAGATTTTCCGGCTGACGGGAATTAAGGCCGACGAAACAGTTCCCATGAATACCTTGGAGCTGGCCGACGAAGTCAGGCTGATCGACGTGTCCCCGGAGACCATCCTGAAGCGGATGGAGGACGGCATTCTGGGGGACAAGGCGCATCCCGCCTTATCCCGCAGAGGCAATCTGGGGGTGCTGCGGGAGGTGGCCTTGCGTCTGGTGGCGGAGGGAGTCAACGATTCGCTGGAAAAGCACAGGGAGGAGTTGGGCCTTATCGGCCCGTCCGGGGCAACGGAGCGGATTCTGGTTTCGGCACAGTATCATTGGAACGGCTCCCTGCATATCCGCAGGGGCCAGCAAATCGCCAAACGGCTGGGGGGCGATCTGCTGGTGGTCACCTTTGTGCTGGAGGGGAGGAAGCTGTCCAAGGAGCAGCAGGCTTTCCGGCAATCCATCAGCAAGCTGGTGAAGAGGGTGGATGCCCGGTTCGAGGAATTGACTCTGCCGCGGGTGCGCGCTCTGCCCTCTGCTCTGGTCCGGTATGCCATTGAAAACAATGTGACGCGGATTGTTATGGGCCATTCCCAAAAAAGCCGCTGGCAGGAAAAATGGCAGGGCTCCATCGCCAACCGGGTGCTGCGGAAAACCCGCAACATCGATGTGTTCCTGATGGCTGACCGCGCCAGGGAGGAAGGGGAACGAATCCTGCCCGTGAAGTCGGCATCGCCAAAGA
>JAEWAA010000283.1 GCA_023391955.1 Bacillota bacterium
GAAATGCTGGTCCACGAAGTGATGGAGGACCGCAAGAACCTGGAGCGTATCTTCGGCTACACCATCCGGGGCATGTCTTATCCTAATGGCTCCTACAGCCCGGAGATCATGGAGCTGCTGCCGCAGCTAGGCATTGAATATTCCCGTGTGGTGGAGACCACCCACGGCGGCTTCGGTCTGCCCCACAATTGGCTGGAGTGGAAGGCTACCTGCCACCACAAGGACAATCTTTTGAAGCATGGCGAAACCTTTGTTTCCCTGCACAAAAAGCAGTACCTGTACCTGATGTATGTCTGGGGCCACAGCTACGAGTTCGACAATGATAACAACTGGAATGTCATTGAAGAATTCTGTGAGCTGGCAGGCGGCCGGGATGATATCTGGTATGCCACCAATATGGAGATTGTGGACTATATGAAGGCTTATCAGCGTCTTCGTTTCTCAGCCGGAATGGAGTTTGTGGAGAATCCCAACGCCACCTCAGTGTGGCTTAGCGTGGATGGGGACATCCGGGAAATTCCGGGTGGTGCCACTGTGCGCTTTTAGTTTTGATATGCCTGGCAGCCTGTATGGGGGAAAACCCTGTGCAGGCTGTTTTTTTACGAAAATGCATGGTGTTAGCATTTTCATTCGGGGGCTCCCCCAAAAGTACCCGGAATTTGCTTCGATGCATCTCGTCACTTTTGGGGGATTGTTTTTTATGTGAATAAAGCTGGTGTGTGGAATACGCCAAATGCTTGCGGTATGAACATGGAAGATCCTGGCCTAATTCTGGAGGATTGGTTTGTTCCGTGGCAAGATTGTGCGAAAGGAACAAAATAGTGCAACCTTTCGGTTAGGCGGACTCAAGAATGTACCATTGCCTAAAGGGGGGAGGGCTGGTACGCTACGGGTGTACAGCCGGCGGGCCTTGTTAGGCCTGGCCGGACAAAGCTTACTTTCAGGAGGAATGTTTCGCATGACGACAGAAACCCGAGTTTGTTCTCCCCTTGCAACGCTGGACATTGAGGCGGCAGGACCCCGCTGCAAGCTGCTGCTGGGCGACTTAAACGGCGACGGCCGGATGGAGCTGCTGCTGGTTCAGCCGGACAACCGCCAGGACGTCCGTTATATCCCCCATCAGGTGCAATGCCTGACCGCTTATGACCTCACCGGCAAGCTCCTGTGGCAAACCGGCAAGCCTGATCCGGGCGCAGGCAAACAAGGCTCCGACTACCCCGCCCAGATCTATGACATCGACGGGGACGGTAAGCTGGAGGTTTTGTGTGTCATGAACAGCCAGTTCCATATTCTCGACGGAGCCACGGGAGAGGTGAAAGCGGTTCATGAGCTGCCGGGAGCGGAGGCCCATGATTGCATTATTATTGCCAACCTGACCGGCAAGGACCGCCCTTCGGACATTATTCTGAAGGACCGGTATCACAAGCTGTGGGCATTGGACAACCAGTTTAATCTCTTGTGGACCCATGAGGGCAATCCGGGCCACTTCCCTTGGGTATATGATCTGAACGGAGACGGCTACGACGAGGTAATGGCCGGTTATGACCTACTGGACCATAACGGCAAGCTCCAGTGGAGCTGCAAGGATCTGGACGACCATGCCGACTGCATATGGGTCGGGGATGTGAACGGAGACGGCCAGCCGGAGCTGGTGGTGGGCGGCAGCGTGACGGTCATGTATGACCGCGACGGCAACGAGCTGTGGCGGTATGAGGGCTCCATCGAATCCCAGCACATCGCTTTGGGCAAATTCTGTCCGGAGCTGCCGGGGCTGCAGGTGGCGGGTCTTGACCGGATGGTCCGGGAGGATGACGGCAAAGGCTTGAAGGGACGGGATGCCTTGTTCCTGCTGGACTGCGAGGGCAAGGAAATCTGGAAGGAGGACCGCAAAACTCCGGGCTGGCTGACCATCGCCGAAACCCTTTCCAACTGGGAAGCGGGCGCTCCCGACTATATTCTGGCCTTCCGCAGAGGCGGCGGTGTGTTCCCGGGTTTGTATGACGGCGATATGAATGTGGTGGCAACCTTCCCGACGGAGGGGTACGTGGTCCATGGCGATCTTCTGGGCAGCGGAAATGAAATGGCCATTGTATATACCGATACGGAGGCGGTGGTATATGCCAGTGTACCTGCGGATTTGACTCAATCCGCCGCCGGCGGCCCGCTGCCTCAACCGAAGCGGCTGTACAGCTCGACCCTTTATCCTGGTGGGGAAATCATCAAATAAGGAGGCCTGGGAAGTGGGCTACATTCACGAAATGGATTCCATTGCCCGGTCAAGCGGGGGCAGCACGGAAAAGGTGTTAGAGACCATCGCCAACCGCTATATCGGCGCCAATCCCCAGGAGCCGCCGATCTACCGCGTCCATGACGGGGCAAGCTTCCGGCGTCTGGAGGACTGCCGGTATGATATGAACCTGGGTGAACGCTGGCCGGATATCCAAGACGGGCAATATGTCTATGCTTGGGGCAAGCTTTGGTGCGCGCAGGAGGGGGAGCTCCCTTTTGCCGTCAGCTGCTATGGCCCGGTGAAGGTGTTCGTGAACGGCAGCAGGCAATTTGCCTCCAATCTCAATGATGATGTCTTCCCTGAACGACGGGCCGTGTTCCGGGCGCGGGTGGCCAAGGGCTGGAATCACCTGGTCCTGGAGTTTACGGCAACGGGCACCGGC
>JAEWAA010000316.1 GCA_023391955.1 Bacillota bacterium
CGTCACCCCTCGCTGACTTCAAGCTAACAAAAGCTTTCCTCAGGAGGTGCTACTCTTGCCATACGATAAATCGGCGGCTTCCCGCGTGTTTGAGCTTCTGAACAATACGCTGCTTGCCCTCCTTGCCCTGCTGTGTGCATTTCCCTTTGTCCATCTGCTGGCGGTTTCCCTGAGCGATTCCGCCGCCACCCTGGCCAACCGGGTGACGGTTGTGCCGATTGGCTTCAACGTGGAGGCATACAGCAAGGTGTTCGGCAACACCGCCTTTTTCCAGGCCTTCGGCGTCTCCGTGCTGCGGACGGTGGCCGGCACGGCCATCAACCTGCTGCTGATCCTGGTGACCGCCTATCCTTTATCCAAAACCCCACAGGAGATGAAAGGGCGCAACACCATCATCTGGTTCTACATTGTACCGTTGCTGTTCAACGGCGGACTGATCCCCTATTTTCTCATCGTCAAAAGCATGGGGCTCATCGACAGCTTCTGGTCCCTGGTGCTGCCCAGTGCCGTGCAGATTTTCAACATTCTGATGATGATGCACTTTTTCCGGGGGATCAACAAAAGCATGATCGAATCCGCCATGATGGACGGCGCCGGCCATCTGACGCTGCTGTTCCGGATTTATTTGCCTGTCTCCATGGCGTCGGTGGCCACTCTGTCCCTGTTCGCGGTGGTCTTCCATTGGAACGACTGGTTTACGGGACTCCTTTTCCTCAACGACAATAAGCTGTGGCCGCTCCAGACCTATCTGAAGCAGATGATCGTTACCATCGACGTCAGCAAGCTGACCAAGGATGATCTGGACCTGTTGGGCAAGCTGTCCAACAAATCCCTGCGGGCGGCTCAATTGCTGGTAGCCACAGTGCCCATCCTGCTCTTGTACCCGTTTCTCCAGAAATATTTCGTCAGCGGCATTACGGTGGGCTCTGTAAAAGAATAAACAAAACTCCCCCTTCGGCCTTGGCCAGGGGGGAGTTCTCATTTTTACCGTCTCAAACCCCGGCTCCGCAGGAAACCGTCCACAGAGTCCCAGACGCTGATAACCACAACCACGAAGATGAAGACATAACCGCTGTTATTAGACCATCTCACCAGATCGTCGGCGCCATCCTTTACAAAAATACTGCTGAAGGTGCTTTGCAGAGAGTCGTTCCACAATGCTCCGTCATTGACCATCACCACGATCAGCATGCAGATCAGGAGATTGAACAGCGTGTTGCCAACGGCCAAGGGAAAGGTCCATTTCTCCAGAACCAGCTTCCAAATGGATAACACGAGAGAGAAAAGAGCGGCCACCACAATGAAAATGCTGTAAACGGACAAATGCTCTGTGTTGAAGACAGGCGTAATGATTTTGCCGGAGGAATTATGGGTCATGACGCTGATGACTTCCGGTCGAGTCAGAAGCAGGAAGGTAAGGAAAATGGTCGCGCAGATGCCCGCGATGGTTCTGCCTCTGGAGATTTTGCTCTTGGGTGAAAGGGATTGACTGGGCAGATTCTCGATCCGCCAAGGTTTGTCCTTGGTGAAGGAGGGGGCGACTATGACGTTCTTTCGTTCCAAAATCACAAAAATGACAGTGACCCAAAGTGCAGCCTGAAGCAATCCTTCAATCACCCCGCCTACCGTTCCTGCGATGTAGCTGGCTACACTTTCAGCTGCATTATATGCGCCAGCATCATCGAACATCCAATCCAGACTGATGAGCACCGTGAAGGTAATCGCCACAATGCCCAATACCAGCTTCAGCACCTCGATGTACCGGTCATACACAGCGGGCCCGATTAAATACCGCTTGGTGGGAGAGTATTGCAAGGCAAGCTCAGCAGGATCACCCATGGACTCCAGCACCTGGCGGATCTCCTCCTCCCCGGGATCATCCGGCAGCATATCCAGAATATTGGACCGCAGCTCCAGCTTCACATCCGATTGCAGCTTTTCCGGGAGGCGGTCTGCCACCGCATCAATATACCGTTCTATCAAAGTCATTTCTCATCGTCCTCCTTCAATAACATGGCCAGTTGGCTGCTCATTTGCGTCCACTCTTCCTTCAGCCTCTCATAAACCGCCTTGCCCGTAGGGCTGAGTATATAATACTTCCGCGGCCTGCTCTCCGTGGTATCCCATTCGCTGGAGAGAAGACCTTGCTTCTCCAGCCGGCGCAGGAGCGGGTACAGGGTGTTGGCTTCAATGGCGGCCTCTTTCTCCTCCAGCTTCTGGACCAGGGAGTAGCCGTATTCGGGCGACCGCAGCTGGCTCAATACGGACAGCACCAGCGTTCCGCGCTTGAGCTCCACGATCAATGTGTTCATGAGCTCGTCGATGGATTCCATATCATCACCTCACTGTTAATATACTGTACGACACACAATATAGTCAATATATAAATATCATGGTTTTAAAAATAATGGTTCATACCGCCGTCCACAAAAAAAGAGAGGCATCAGCCTCCCTTGTAAGCCCCTCTATTTCCGGATAACCGCCCGGTAAAAAAACTTAGGCAAAGCGGATTGCCGCCGCCACCGGGATTTTTGGCCTTTGGCCACGGGAACCGTCAGCAGCCGGTGCAGCCATTCCAGGTTCATGGCTTTCCAGATGGCCGGGGCGGGCTTCACCTTCCCCGAGATGACATCCAGGCTTCCGCCCACGCCAAACACAAGCTTCACCCCGTCCAGCTCCCGCTTGTTCCGGTAAATCCACTTGTCCGTGTAAGGCGCGCCCATGGCGATAACCAGCACATCCGGCTTGGATTGTTTAATCTCCTGCAGGATGGAGACCTCCTCGTCCCCGGAGAAAAATCCGTTATGTCTGCCTGCAACTACCACTTGGGGATAGCGGGTTTGGATATTTTCCACTGCAGCCAGGCTGGTTGCTTCGTCCGTCCCCAGAAAGTAAAAGCTCCATTTCCGGTCATTCCCCTTTTCCAAAAGGCGGAGAAGCAGATCGTACCCCGTGACACGCTCCGGCACAGGGTCGCCCTTACGCTTGGAGGCCATCACGATCCCCGCTCCGTCGGGAGTGATCAGATCCGCTTCGGCGATGATGGTCTGCAGCAGCTTGTCCGTTTGGCGGACGATGGCAATCTCCGGGTTGGCGGTGATCAGGTGGAACAGCTTGGGCTGCTCCTGCCGGATGTGTTCAGATAACAGCTCCACCGTTTCGTGCATGGTTAATTTGGAAAATGGGATGCCCAATATATCGACAGTGTCTATCATACGCTCACCTTTCCGCGGGCAGGCACAGCGCCGCCCTTTTTTCCTCTTCCCAATAGTATACCAGTATGCCACAATGAAGCATATCAGGTTTTCCAATACATGGTGACAAAGGAGAAACATATGGGAACATTTACTTTCGGAATTATGGGCGCCGGGAAAATTGCCAAGAAATTTTGCGCCGCGGTGGAGCTTATTGAGGGCTGTAAGGTAACGGCGGTATCCAGCAAATCCATGGAACGGGCCAAGGAATTTGCGGCGGAGCAGAGTATCCCTTCCGCGTATGACAGCTATGAGCAGATGCTGGTCCGGGAGAAGCCGGACTGCGTTTATATCGCCGCCACAACAGACGCCCACTATGAGTTGTGTATGCTTTGTCTGGACTACCGGGTGCCGGTGCTTTGCGAAAAAGCCATGTTTGTGAGCAGCACTCAAGCGGAGACGGTATTCGCCCGGGCCAAAGAGCTGAACGTATTCGTGATGGAAGCCATGTGGAGCCGGTTCCTGCCTGCCGTCAACCAGGCCAAGCAGTGGCTAACCGAAGGGCTTATCGGCAAACCCCAATCTCTGGATTTGGCCATCGGATTTGTGGCGCCGAATGAGAAGACCAACCGTTATTTCAACCCGGAGCTGGGCGGCGGAGTCGCTTATGATATTACGGTGTATGCCTACGAAATCGCTACATACATGATTGCTGATCCTATCGAAGACATACAGGTGGCGGCCGTCTGGGCGGATACTGGCGTGGATGTGACCAACCACATTATTGTGCGGTATAAGAATGTACTGGCTTCGCTGCGCACCAGCATTGTAAGCGCTCTGGACCAGGGGCAGGGTTTGGTGATCTATGGCGACAGCGGCAAAATCGTCGTTCCCCGTCCCCATTTTGCCTCGGAGGCCCTCTTGTATACGAACCAACAGGAACTCCACACCCATTATAAGGATGAACAAACCCAAAACGGCTTTGTCTATCAAATCCAAGAAGCCATGCAATGTATCCGGAGCGGCCAAATCGAAAGCTCCACCGTGCCCCATGAGCTGACCCTGCAGTGTGCCCGGCTGTTTGACCGCATCGGGGAAACCCGTCCGCAGTTACTCTGAGATTCTTCGAAACGGAGGCCAGCCACCAATGGGGCAGAGGGCCAATCTACTGATCGTTAGAAATCAATCCTATACGCTGTATTAC
>JAEWAA010000356.1 GCA_023391955.1 Bacillota bacterium
GTATTGACGAAGATAAACTCATTCCAGTTATAAATCATGTTAATAATGACGGTGGTGGTTAAGACGGATATGGTCATGGGCAGAACCACCACGAAGAACATCCGGTTGACCGTGCAGCCATCCATCACCGCCGCTTCTTCAATTTCCCGGGGCAGGGCGTAATAGGCACCCAGCAGAATCATGATCGTGATGGGCATATTGAAGGCGGTATACGACAGGATCACCGACAACGGGTGATCCTTCAGGTGAATATCCGTGAACAGGCTGAACAGCGGAATCAGGGTGGAATGTACGGGAATCATCATCCCGGTCATGAACAGCCCCAGAACCAGGGAGCTGAGCCTCCATCTCATCCGGGTAATGGCATAGGTGACCAGGCTGGCCAAGAGCACCGTCAATACCACCGCCGTCACCGTAATCCACACACTATTCATGAAATAATGGCCAATCTGGCCCTCCGTCCACACCTTGGTATAATTGCCCCACCGGGGATGGAGCGGCAGCGCAAAGGGCGACAGATTAAACACCTCCTGGTTATTCTTTAGGGAGAAGAAAACCAGCCAAATCAGGGGCAGCATCTGCAGGATCGCAACCATTGCCAGAATGAGATAAAGCAGTGCCCACCCGCCTGCCTGTAAAACTGCGAAGCCTGGTTGCCGGAGGACAGCTCTGCTCCGGGTGATGACAGCTTTGGCCATGAACGTGCCCTCCTAGGAATATTCGATGGTTTCTTTGGCGGCCGTCCATTTGCGGATGAGCCAAGTGACAACCAGACAGATCAGCAGCAGGAAAAATCCGATGGCGCTGCCATACCCGAAGTTAAAGCCCTTAAAGGCAATCCGGTACATATACGAGGCCATCACCTCGCTGGCGCCGTTGGGTCCCCCGTTGGTCATCACATAAATCAGGTCAAAATATTTCAGGGAGCCCACGACAGCCAGCACCACCGTTACCTTGAACACCTCGGCGATAAGCGGCACCTTGATCCGCAGGGCAATCTGCAGCGGATTCGCTCCGTCAATACGAGCCGCCTCCTCCAGAGAGGAGGGGATATTCTTCAGGGCGGAATAATAAATCAGAATATAGAAGCCGGCGTACTGCCATAGAATGGGGATAAACAGCGCAGGCAGCACATAAGACGGTTCAGCGAGCCAGGCAGGTGTATTCGTAAAACCGATAAACTCCAGGGCACCGGTCAGAATCCCGTTAGTGGGATGGTAGATCTTCAGCCACAGCTGGGCGATGGCAACCGACGACAGCAGCATCGGCACCAGATAAATTTTGCGCAGCAGATTGGAGCCCTTAATCCGTCCGGCCAGCAGCAGTGCCACCGCCAGATAGATCAGCAGGCTCAGAGCGGAGAAAACGGCCAGCAGCAAGGAATGGAAGGCGCTCTCCCAGAACAGCCTGTCGCCCATCAGCTCCAGATAATTATCCAGACCGATAAACTGCTTGGCGCCGATGCCGTCCCATTTGGTCAGCCCGTAATAACCTGTCAGCACAATGGGGATATAGATCAGCCCCAGAACCAAAAGGAGCGAAGGCAGTACGTACAATGCGATGATCCGTTTGTCGGACAGCACCTTATCCATGTGATAACCGTTCCTCCTTCCGGCTTTATTCGCTGGCTGCCTTGGTCAGCGCTTCTTCATGCTTCTTGGCGAAATCCTCTGGTGTCACGGCTTTGCCGAAAATGGCCTGGATCATATTGAGATGCGCCTCAGCGGCGGAGGGTTTCATCTGCACATCGGCAAACAGCGTAATGCTGCTGGCATTGTTCAGCTCCTTCAGGAGATCAATATACAGGGCGGGCAGCTGCACAGCCGAGGTATCCACTTTGGTAGCCGGTATAACGCCTGCGTCGGTGACGGAAACCTTGCCCCATTGCTCCACGAAATACTCCACGAACTTCTTGGCTTCCTCTTTCACCTTGGAGTTCTGCGCCACGAACAGGCCAACGCCGGGACCACCCACCCAGCTGTTTACATCACTTTTGCCGCCGCTGACAGTGGGGAATTTGAAGAAGCCGACATTATCCTTAAACGCCTTGGGCACATCCGGGTTGGTGGTAAAGTTGGGCAGCTCCCAGGTTCCCATCATGTACATGGCTGCTTTTTCGTTCATAAACTCGGACTTGCCTTCATCATTGGACAGCCCGTTGAAGCCCTTGTTGAAGGCGTTCAAATCCACCAGCTGCTGAATTTCCTTGGCTGCCCGGATCAGGCTGGGCTCCTCGAAGGAGGCACTGCGGTCAACGGCCTTCTTCAGCGGGTCCGTGCCGCCGATCCGGTTGGCCAGGTACATGTACCACAGAGACCCGGTCCACCGATCCTTATTGCCCAGAGCAATAGGAGCGACGACATTGTTCTTGGCCAGCGTTTTGACAACCTCGAGGAATTCATCGTACGTGCCGGGAACCTTCAACCCGTATTTGGCAAAAAGTGCCTTGTTATAATAAACCGGGGTAATGTTCAGCTCCAGGGGGTAGGCGTAGGTTTTGCCAGCGATGGCATACGCCTCCGTAGTGCCTGCATCAAATTTATCCTTCAGCTTGCCCTGCAGCCCGTCATCCAAAGTGGCAAACAGATTGCCCTTCACATACGGCTCCAGGAATCCGGCCGCCCAGGTCATGCCCACATCAGGCAGCTGGTTGGAGGCGGACAGCACCTTCAGCTTGCTTTTGTACTGCTCGTTCTCCAGAATTTCCTGCTTCACAGTCACGTTGGGGTTGGCCCTGGTGTAGTCGTCGATGATTTTGTTAACGATTACATTTTGCTGCTTGGAGCTTCCTGCCGGCCACAGATGCATGAAGTTAATGGTGACCTTCTCCGCCTTGGCGGTCGGTTGAGTCGTAGCTTGGGCAGATGCTGCAGCTGTAGCTGCCGGTGCGGACGATGCTTTGGAACCTTCCTCATCCTTGTTCGAGGCACAACCCGCCAGTGAAACCGCTCCCAGCATGGACAGCGCCAACAGGCCAGCAAACGCTTTTTTGACCATTCCAACTTCCCCCTTGGGTATCGTCGCCGCCGCGCAACGCTCCGGCAGCTGTGTCTTTATCGTAGCATGGCCGTTTTGTTCCCGTAAGGTTACAGCTTTTGGGGAAAATACCTTATTTTTTAGATGGGGCCGTTGTCTCCCGACATCTGCTTGCGGTATTGGCTGGGGCTTACCCCCGTATTTTCCTTGAACAGCTTGATGAAGTATTTGGGGGTCAGGTACCCCACCTGCGCGGCAATTTCACCAATGGGCAAAGCAGTGGCAAGCAGCAGCTCCTTGGCCTTCTGGAGTTTGCAGCGGGTGACATATTCCAGAAAGGTCAACCCGGTCTGCTCCTTGAACAAAAAGCTGAAATAGCTGGCGTTCAGGTGCACCTCCTCCGCTACCTCCCGCAGGCCTAAAGGGGCCTGGAGATGGCTCTCCACATAACGCATGGCCTTCAGCACCGGCTCGCCGATCCGCCCTTCCCCGCTTTCCTGGAGCTCCAGCAGGGTTTGATCCACCATCCTCTCCATCGCCTGCTGGCGGTGGCGGCTTTGGTCCAGCTTCAGAGCCTGCTCCACCGTTTCCACGAGCTTGCGCTTCTCCAGAGGCTTCAGCAGATACTGGAATACCCCCAGCCGGATGGCATGATGGGCGTATTCGAATACGGCATGACCCGAAATAATAATCACCACCGGGCTGGCACCCTTGGCCTGGGCATCCTCCACCAGGGTAAGCCCGGTGATCTCCGGCATGCGGATATCCGTTATAAGGAGATGCACCTGCTCCTCCTGCAATATCCGGGCAGCCTCGGCCGCACTGCCTGCGGTTATGACCCGGACCGCTCCGGACAAGTCCGTTTCCAGCGTTTTTTTGACCCCGTCCCGGGTTCTTGGTTCGTCATCCACCACCAGTACCGTCTTCAGCAGATTCATGCGTTCTCCCCTTCTCCCCTAGGTAACTCAAACTGCACCACTGTGCCTGCTCCCGGTGTACTCTCTACAGACAGTGCACCTGCCTGGTTTTGGTAATACAGCTCCAGCCGCCGCTTCACATTGCGCAGCCCCAATCCCGTCCCCTTCGTGGAGACAGGCGTGCCGGAGCGGATGGACAGCAGCAGGCTCTCCAAAGCTTTGGCTTCCATCCCCGCCCCGTTATCCTCGACAATGACGGCTAGCCGGTGACCATCCTGCTGCCCGAGCTCCTCAATAGCGATGCGGATGCTTCCGCCCTCCACCTTGCCTTCGATGCCGTGGACAATGGCGTTCTCCACCAAGGGCTGGATTAATAGCTTGGGGATGGGTGTGGCCCGGCAGGAATTCGGACACTCCACGGACCAGAACAGCCGCAGGCCGAAACGCATCCTCATGATGTGCAGGTACCGCTCAATATGCTCCAGCTCATCGCCGATGGTGACCCATTCCTGCTTGCCGGAGCCGCCGATGACATAACGGAACATGTGGGACATGGCCACCACCAGATCCGCCAGCTCCTCCTCCCCCTTGTCGGAGAGCGACCAATAGAAGGCCTCCAGCGTGTTGTACAAAAAATGCGGGTTAATCTGCGCCTGCAAAGCCCGGAGCTCCGTCTGGCTTTGGACCAGCTCCTTCTCGTAAACCAGCTTAATGAGGGCGTTGATATTATCCGCCATCTGGTTATACGTATGGTTCAGCTCCTGCAGCTCCATGGTGCGGGAACGCTCCAGGTTGGGCTTCAGGACACCGTCCCGGGCGCCGCGCATGGCCTTGATCAGCCGTAGAATCGGCCGGGTAATAAGCCCCGAGAGCAGATAGGACAGCACAATAAACAGCCCAAAACCCGCCGCCCCCGAGAGCAGCAAGGCCTGCCGGAGGACGGAGATTCCTTTGGTCACATCGCGGACGGGAGTGAGTATCATCAGGGTCCAGCCGGTGGATTCGGAGGGCTGCTTCACCAGAATGTATTCCTCTCCGTTAATCGGAACCGTAGAGCTGGTGCTGTCCAAGAGCTCCTTCACGGGAAGAGGGGTTTTGGTATTCAGGGCAATTGGAGAGCCGTCGTGATCGGCCAGAATCATCATCTCAGTCATCCGGCCCAAGGGATACGGCGTCTGAAAGTCGAAGTAGGACCGGTCCAGACTCAGCAGCAAATAACCGCCGTGGGAATACCAGCGGTCCATCAGATTAATCCGGCGCAGGGATAACACCGACGCGGAGTCACCCGGGTCAATGCCCAGCCAGGCCAGGCGGCCCAGACCCGCATCGGCGGCTTGAATATCCTTCGGGCCTACCCGGTTACCCAGGCTCTGATCATCCATGGGAAACAGCCTGCGCCCGTCGGCGGCGTACAGCTCCACCCGGTTCACCCCGGTGGAATAGGACTGGAAGCGGCTGATCACCTGAAGCAGCCCCTGCCGCTGGGTGAAATCGGCCTGCCTGCCCTTCAGCTCGTGAAGCAGCAGCTCCTGCACATACCCGTCCGTCATAATCTGGGCCGTCAGCGCATTGGTCTGTTCCAAGAGCGCATCCAGCCGCCCGTTAGCCTGCACCGCCGTCTGCTCGATATGCCCGCTGGAGTTATTCTTCAAGAGGAGCGACACCGATTGATACGTGCTGGCCCCGAATACACAGAGAACCACCGTCATCACCCCAACAAAACCCACCAGAATCTGGCTGCGCATGGTATGAATTCTGAGCAAGGCCCCGACCACCATTTCCTTTTTTTATAAAAGATGTAAGTGCTTACATCCGCATTATACAGAAAGTAGGGTGGGTTGGGAAGGGGGAAGAGGTAGTTGACATGTCAATCACAAAGGAGCTGCCACTTGCCAAACTCTGAACATATAGTTATATTCCATGTAATGCAATAAAGAACGCATCCCTCATGCGGGTGCGTTCCCTCTCATTCTCGCAGTATTCACTGCTCTTACAACTGATGGCGAGCGTTTAGAACAATTTTCTACACTGGTTTTTGTATTCGCCCACATTCCGGAAATAAACCTTGGCAAGCCAAACCTCGCCCTGTTTATATGTGGTCATATGCATCGTCCTTGTCATTGAGCCAGAAGTTGTAATTTTCCCCCAACACATGAGCATCTGGAAGCAAATAAAGTTCCTTTAATTGTTGAAGCAGCAGCTTTCTTTCTTCATCAGTTAGCTGAGCAATTTCTTCCATAATTTTTTTTGCAGTGGCCATATTGTTCAACTCCTTATACAGACTCCTGTATAAAACCATTGTAACACAAAATATCTGAATCCAGATATTTGCGGGCATAAACATGACACAACACAATAGCAGGGCTTACAATATTCAAATAACCTTACAATATATAAAAAGCACGTCCCAAAGATAATGCCGGGAAGAGGGTTTATGATGAGCTGGAGTAAATTGAAGCAGCAGCTGGAGGGGTTCCTCAGTCCGGCATTAACGCACAGCGTCAGCAACCGGGCAACTGGCTACCGCTATTTGCTTGACCGGCCGGGGATTTGTTACCTTGCCGTAGATAAGAAGGACATCCTGAATATGAATGACCGTTCCAGCCCCATCCGGTGGTATGAGACGGAGCAGGAGGTCCGGAACGATCCGGATATCCACGTTCCTGTGGATCCGGAGGAGATTGAGGCCATCCGAATCGAGACCAAAGGAGCCGTCCCGGAGGCGCGTCTTCCTGTCATAGCCAGGAGCAGAAAAAGCGCCGTCCACGCCAAGCAGCTGATGCTGGCCCAGGCCGCGCTAAGTAAATCCAACTTTACCGCCGCCGCTACTACCTTTTTATCCACTTCCATCGAAGACAGTCTGGAGAGCCCGGATATCCTGTTGAATATTCTGGCCCTAATCGACAGAAGGGTAGGCAAAAAGCGGATCGTAAACCTGTCCGGCAAGATAAAGACCAAACATCCCGCCGTGCAGTATTTCTATGAGCTGCGACGGAGCACGTTATAAAACAGGGTTGACCTGCATGATCATAGCTTAAGCCAGTCAAAAAAATCATCATTTAGCTTGAAGTACGTTTTGGTAAAACGAACAAATTCTTTGGTATCCACTTGCCGGTAACGATATGCGTTCCAGTAGGCGCTAAGGAAGTCAAAGCCTATATCGCGGCTGTCCTCAAACGTATCCAGCAATCCCTTAAACTTTAATGCGGGCTGAGCGTAAAGGCTGCTAACAGTGCCCCTGGTTTGATAATCGGGCAAGGGTAAATTAGAAACCTTGGAATTGGCACTATAATATTGCTCAGCGAACGAAAAATCGTTCAGAAAAAGTGATGAGGCAAGCTCAGCCATACCCTTATCCAGCCACCCTTCATGGTAGGGATCGCTGCTGACCATGTCTGCGAACCACTGATGGGCAAGCTCATGAACGATAGTATGCCTGAACCCTTCCTCTTCCCCCAACACGGATACGTTTACCACACCCGGATGTACCATGGACAAGGAATTATTTAGAATCAGATCCAGCTGTTTGTGCGGATAGGGACCGATTCTTGTATTGAAGAATTTCATTGCATCAGCAGCCAGCTCTGAGGCTTCATTCATCCGGTCCTGATCGGCGTTCTTCCCCCATATCCGAATTTCAAGACCATCCAGCTTCCTGGACATCGCAGTCATGTCTTCTGTAACAGCTACGAATAATTCCTTTATATTATCCTCCTGAAGCTGCCCCTTGCCGGCTATTTTACCAGAATCCTGATCGGATGATGTGATCAGCTCCATCCCTTCCGGAAGGTCATAACGCAATGTGAAATCGCTAAAATCCGTATGATAGGACTCACTGAGCGGAGTGTAAGGTTCCTTATTCCAGCCCTGATTGTAGGTGGCCAGCATCGGATACCATTGGGCCAGAAAGGAAGTACCTTCAACTTGGGTAAAGCGTTTCCCGTCCTCAGGCACTTTGAAAAGGTACCTGATTTCGATCAAGGCTTGGCCAGTAGGAGCAAGCTTATGCGGAATCGGCAGGGTCAATGTATCTCCTTCCAGCTTGAATTCTATCGGCTTGCCATCTAGACGCAGCTCCTCAATGGAAAACTTGGCAGAATCACGGTACAATTCCTTGCTGCCAGGTTCGGTAAATACATGCGGAATCATATAAAATAGCAACTCATCCCAATTGTCCGATGATTGGTTAGTGACCGTTATGGCGGCCGAGACTGTAAAAATTCCCTTATCAACCATCCGCAGCGATAAATCATATGCCGCGTGGCTGCCTTGTGGCACAAACTTCGGAACAAACTGGGACAGGTTACCAATTTCATCTGATGACAACGGACTTTCCTTCGGTGCTGGTGCCGAGGTATGCTCTATCACAACCGTGGGCTGATGGACGGACGTCATATGAAACGCCGAAATGACAGCCAACAATACTACCGTTCCGGCTATGGCAAGAAGCGCCACTTTCATTCGTCTCTCGGTTTTGCTGCGCACTGAATAGGTCCCGGCCAATCCTTGCTTGACGGACAGATGAACAGCTTTCTCTGCAGGCAGCCAAGAGCCAAGTGTGCCGGTCAGTACTGGTACAGCTGCTATTGGAGCGAGATACCATAAATCATTGACAGGGAGTTCCCGATAAAACGCCGTGATGATAAGAAACCCCGCAATCTCTGCCATCACACCTGCCAAACATCCGGTAAGAAACCCCTCCGTCAGCACAAGCCTGCGGATCGCATGGCTGCGCCAGCCTAAAGCCTGGAGTAAAGCGATTTCCTGCTTCCGTTCCGCCACGTTCTGCCAGATGATCTCTGCTGTAGTAAACAACGCCATCAACAGGCAAATGCCAATGGCCCAATAATGCATGGAGCCGATCTCTCCCATGGCATATTGTCCGAACCAACTGGAATAGAAGACCCCTTTAAGCCGTATTGTCACGAATAAAAAGAACATCAGCAAAGTGGCCGGAAATGCGATAGACAGAACAGAAAGCATGTTCCGCTGGATTTTTCCGGCGAAATGGCTTAGCGACACATGAAACACGCCACGCACCCTGGTCAGCCTTCTGGCTCGGGCAGATATTTCTCCGGAACGGATAGCTTCCATTGGGGAAATTCGCCAAACTAAAAATATTACGGGTATCCCGCCTAACCCATAAATCATGAAACCCGCCAGTCCTGTAGCGAGAAACCGGACTAGGGAGATTTCGGATTGACCAAAAAAGACTAGGCCCCCCTCTAATGACCAGATCAGGAATGCCACGAACCCGCCGATAATGGCGTTTTCCAAAGCGATCAAACGAATGATATGAGCCGGCCGCCAACCAGTGGAAAGCATCAGCGCAAAATGCTGCTTCCGAACCAGAAAGGATACCAGATTCGTTGCGGCCACATAAAGGACTGCCAGCAGGTTAACCAGCAGCAGCATGCCTGTAAATCCGATCTGCATTTCCTTCACGATAACGAATTTCGTTCCAAGCTTAATCCATTGTTGCTCCAGCCAGCCCATGGAGGATTGTAACTCGCTGGAGGGAACATGGATGAGAACCGGCTGGGGCGACGAGCCGAAGACAATGTCAGCTTCTAAACCTGTCTGCTTACGGATCTCCGAAGCTATCTGCTCCAACTTCTGCTGACTCTCCTCCGACACCTCCGATATGTCTGACGCCTTGATTCGAATCACTGAAATCGGCTTGTCCTTGAGGATATTGGCCGCCGCCTCTATTGTTGTTAACATCGCAGGCGGGCTGGTCAACAGCCCCAATGGATTATTGACGGGTTTGAGGGTGGCAGGAGGGTTCATCGGACGCATGGCATCATCGAAGATCAATTGGGCCGAGGGTGGGCGGTATGTATCCATAGGCAGCTCCGATAACGGATCTGTGGCCATCTGAAGCTTCAAGGGGTCGTAAAAACCGATTAGATCCGGCTTGATGAAATATCCGTTCATAGAAGCACCTGGATTGACTTTGCGCTCAAACTCTTCATATGGACGAAAAACATCCGATGCGAACCATGGATAGACTTCGGGAGTTGAAAAACGCCTCGCTTGATAGGAGTAAGGCCATTGGTCTTGGTAGATG
>JAEWAA010000378.1 GCA_023391955.1 Bacillota bacterium
GTGTCGCTGCAGGACGCCGCCGTGTTGGGTTATGAAGCCCTGACCCGGGGGCCGGAGGAGAGCATCTTCTACTCCCCGCTGGAGCTGTTCGGCTTCGCTGAAGCCCGCGGCGAGCTGTATGCCCTGGACCGGCTGGCCCGGGAAAAAGCCATTGAAGGCTGCACCGGGCTGGGCAAGGACCAGCGGGTATTCATCAACATTCCCGCCCAGGTGATTCATGATCCGCAATTTGCCCCGGGGGCCACGCTGGAGATTCTCCGCCGCTGCGGCATCCAGCCCCGCAATGTGGTGCTGGAGCTGACAGAGCGCAGCTCGATCGAGGATTTCGACACGGCGAAGCTGCTGCTGGAGCATTACCGCAATCAAGGCTATCAGATTGCAATTGACGACGCAGGGGCAGGCTATTCCTCCCTGCAGGCCATCGCGGAGCTGAAGCCGGATTTTATCAAGGTGGACCGGTCGCTGATTGAGAATATCCATCTGGACAAAATGAAGGAAACGCTGCTGGAAATCTTCGTCTCCTTCGCCCGGAAGATGAGCATCCGCATTATTGCAGAGGGAATTGAATGCTGGGAGGAGCTGCAGAAGCTGCGCCAGCTGGGTGTCCATTACGGACAAGGCTATCTGCTGGGGTATCCGCGCCCGGGACAGGCGGAGCTGCCGGAGGAGATCGTCGCCAAGGTGAAGCGGATCAGCTATCTCCAGGGTCAGGACCGGGTTATGCAGATCGGATCGTTGGCCTCGCCGGCCAGCAGCTACGAAAGCGGCACGCCCATTTCCGTGATCGCGGATTATTTCAATCACAACGAGCATGTGCAGGGAACGGTTATTTTGGACAAGGGTAAACCGGTAGGATTGGTGATGCGCGAACGGCTATTCCAGCAGCTGGCCGGCAGGTACGGGGTCTCGCTCTACTGGAGCAGGCCCATCAGCCAGCTGATGGACCGCGCGGCCTTGATTGTGGACGAGATGCTGCCTGTTGAGTCCGCTTCCCAGATGGCCATGGCCCGGGAGATGAAGCGCCTGTATGACCTGGTGATTATTACTACGGGGGAGAAGCTTCTGGGGGTGGCATCCATCCGCTCCATTCTGGAGAGCATCACCAACGAGCGGATGGAGAATGCGCGGGTGGCCAATCCGCTGACCGGCCTTCCCGGCAATACCCAGATCAGCCGCGAGCTGAACCGGCGGATTCTGGACAGCTCGAAGTTCGTAGTGGTTTATGCGGATTTGGATCATTTCAAGTGGTATAACGACCGGTTCGGCTTTCAAAAAGGGGACGAGATGATCCAGCTGACGGCGGATGTGCTGCAGCAATCCGTTTCCGCATGCGGGCATCCCCGGGACTTCGTGGGACATATCGGCGGGGATGATTTTATTGTTTTGTCGCAAACCCGGGAGCCGGAGCAGCTGTGTGAGGAAATTATCCGCCGCTTCAAGCTGGGAGTGGAGCTGCTGATGGAGGATGTGGGGGAATGGGGGACGGTAACGGACCGGAACAACCGCCCTGTGGAGGGAGGCGGCCTGCATCTGTCCTTGTCTTTGCTGATTTGTGAGTTCAGGGAACGGATCACGCTGGACCAAATTTCCGAGACGGCTGCCGCCTTGAAGAAGAAGGCCAAGTCCGCTGCGGGAAGCCTTTACGTAAAGGCCTATCTGTAGCCGGCTTTATGCTGTTACAGCTCGAACAACGCCAGGAGTTCTTCCATATTTTCCACGACGTCGATTCTCGTATTGCCTACCTTGCGGCGGAAATGCTTCTGCTTGCGTCCGGAGCGGAACCAGACGGCATTCATGTGGACATGCACCGCACCCAGCACATCCTTGGTCCAGGAATTGCCCACCATCACCGCCTGATTGGGACGGACGCCCATCCGCTCCAGCGCGTGACGGAAGATGAGGGGATCGGGCTTGCGGCTGCCCAAGGCGCCGGAGAAAAACATATTCTCCTCCCGGATGGGAGGGAGCTGGCCGGCCGCCCGGAGACGTGCGGTCTGTTTGGTCTGGATGCCGTTGGAGATGACACCCAGCCGATACTTCTGGGACAGGGCGGACAAGGCCTTGTCCGTACCGGGGAATAACACTGGGGACCGCTCCTGGGCTTCCGCCACCTTGCCGAAAAACCCCTCCAGCGCCGTGTCTCCCAGGCTGAGCCCATGTTTTTTGAGGGCTGCAGCCAATGCCGCCGGATTGCGCTTCACCTGCTCGCTCCAAAAATCCCGCCGGCCGCCGGGAGGACGCAGCGCTTTTTGCTCCGCCTGAAAGCTGGTCCAGATGTCCTGCCAGTCCGCCGAATCCTCCTCCCGGGACAGCCTTCCCGAAAAACCCTCCCATACGCTCCGGAACGCCTGCTTGAAGGAATTGGCCGGGTCCAGCAGCGTTTCGTTCACATCAAAGAAAACCACCTTGATCCGCTCCGGCGTGAAGGAAGCTTTATGCATCTTCGTCTCACCGCCTTTCTATAACCAGCATATGCGCCAGCGGCCTGTATTATTTGAAGGGAAGCGGATTTTGGGCAAAACAAAAGACCGTTGCGGCGGCAGCGGTCTTGTCAGCGGGAGAGGCTTGTTGTCTGTTCCTGGTCACATGTGGGGGCGGGGCTTGTTTGAAGGAGCTCCAGGTCGGGGATATGCAGCGCACCGGCAATCCGCTCGCCTTCCATCACCAGCACCGGGTCCCGGCGTTGGACTTTGTGGCGGCGTTCCGCCTGCTGAAGCACCTCTTCGGGATCAGCGTGAAGCTCGGTTACCAGGGAAGGGGCGGACATCATGCTGTGGACGGGCTGGCGGAGCAGATAGGCCATATTGCGGCTGGCGGTCAGGAGGTGGAAAAAGCGATTATACACAATCACTCCGGCCGGGCGTCCTACCCGGTCCACAACGGCCAAGCAGCCGGCGTCAGGGTAGCGGAACATCAGCGCTTCGGCCTGGGCACAGGGCTCGGAAAGCCCGATTTGTGGAATGGGGCGGAGAATGCCGGTTAACTTGCATGTGTTTCGCATGGGGGTTCATCTCCTTGGGGTTGGGATGTAATGCCGTGCTGCCTTCATTGTACCGCCCCTCCGTTAAGTGATAAGCCGGATATGGTCAAGGCGGTGTAAAGTTTATCCGGAGTTGGCGATTGGGGGGAGAGGAGCGGGTTGTACTAACCAAATATTTGACCGAAGCAAACATGTAAGCGCCATAAAATGTATCTTAATTAGAGGTGAGAGGGGGTTTTGGCATGAATAGCGTACATAAAATGTATGCTATTCGGGTTTTGAGGGGCTGCGGGAGCGGTTTTGGAGGCAATAGGATACAAAACATGTATGCTATTCGGGGAAAACCGGCACTTTTTCGCGGATAGCATACATTTGCGGTTCAACCCCCTAATTTTGGACACATCCACCTTCATGCTTACTGTTTCATTACAATGCTACTTGTTTGGGGCTAAGCGCCCCCGTTGAGACCAAACGGAGATAGTCACGGGGCGACCAGTCTTCCAGACTGCCATGGAGCCGTTCCTCGTTGTAATACCGAATGAAACGGTCTACCTC
>JAEWAA010000385.1 GCA_023391955.1 Bacillota bacterium
GTCATTGTTTGGAATGCTCCTTTCAATAACGAACAGGAATCTCATACAATCTGCTTATACGGATTCATTATAGAACAATAATATGCAATATTGTTGGGTGTTTACTTGTCTATTTTTCACAAAGTTAAATATCATTGTTCATGCGGTAAAACATGGTTTTCACCCTTTACCGGCTGCTGCAGCACCCACATGAAATAGAGGGCCTTGGCCGCCTTCTCCCGGGTAACAATCTGGAAGGGCTCCAGCTCCAGACCGTTCGCCAGTTTACCTCTGGCAATCCCTTTTTCCGAACGGAACAGCCCCAGCTCATAAGCATCCTTGATTTTGGCGGCATACTCCGGACTGAGCAGATGGGTGTCCAGCAATTTTTCATACGGGACCAGCGGATAATAGGTCAAACCCTGCACACCGGTGTCCAGATTGGGATCATAACCCGGATCTCCGGGCAGCAGCGTCCTGCCGTTATAGTCGGTCATAAATTTAGGTGTTTCTGCGAATTTGGCATGGTATGCGTCATCCAGCAGCACCCCCATGATCTCTCTTGTCAGAAGACCCTCCGGGTAGGCGGGAAGCAGCTCCGGGTCCAGATCAAGGGCTTTTGCCAGGGCAGTAGAAAAGGCGGAAACCGTAATATGCTCCTCCGGGCGGAAGCAGCCGCTGCCGTCCTTGTCCAGAATGCCAAGCTGGAGAAGCTTTTCGATTTGGTTGCGGTAATAAGCGCCTCTGCCGGTTGTGGTGTCCACGGCCATTTCCGGGAATATGGCGGACCAATCCTCCGAGGTGACAGCGGTCTTAACCTCTTCCGTCAGCCAGGCTGCAGGTTCACCGATGCGTGTATCGCCGGACGCAGCCCCCTTATATAGCTCCGTCACCACCAGGCGGGCAAATTGCTTGGACAGCGCCTCCTTATAGTGGGTGCCGTCCACTTTGTTGGCGGGGTGCCCGTTGGCATAGGTGCCGTCATTGGTTTTGCCGGGAGTTTCGCCTGCTTCAATGGACATGACAATGGCAGTCACTGCCTCCACGCCAATCTGATTATAGTAGCGGATGCTGGCTTCATTCAGATCCAGGACGGGCACATTCAGCTCCTGGCCCATACGCCGCATAATATCCGGGAATTTGCGGTTGACGAAAGAGCAGGTATACACATGCCCTTCCGCTGCATCGCCCGGTGCTCTGGACATCGCCGTCACAAAAACCGGATGCATCCCTCTGGCTCTGATGGCAGGCAGATATACCTCTCTGATATACCGTTCATACGATTCCTCTGTGGAGCCTCTTCCGAAGCGGCGGTACTCATCCAGGCTTTCGTCATTGTGGCCGAACTGGATGAAGAGGTAGTCCCCTCTGCGGCCGGTCATCAGAATATCATTGAAGCGCCCTTCCCAATAGGAATTCTTGAAGGAACGGCCGCCCATGGAATAGTTGATGACCTTCACCTTATCGCGGTCGAACATGCGGTGCACCACCTGCCCCCAGGCGCTCATTGGAGCTTCATCGAAGGTGTAGGTTTTCACCGTGGAGTCTCCCAGCAAATAAATCACCGGCAGTTCGCCTTCGGATCTCCTGTTCTCCGGCAGCGGAAGGAGTTCAATGGATTCCAGTCCAACTGGAACATTCGGGTGCTTGGGCTCCAATTCGATGTCGATGAACTCCCGTCCGTTCACATAGCTGAATCTCCATTCCCGGTCGTGAACAATAGGGGCCGTGCCGACCTTGACCAGCTGAGCCGCATCCCATGCCGCTCCCTGTAAGGCCAGCAGCCGTTCGGCATGCATGGCGGATACAGCAATAGAAGCCTCCTCCGCTGGGCAGGTTGTCCGGACACGGACCTCATAAGCTCCGGGCTCTGCGGCAATCCGGAACGCGCAGCCGTACCGGTTAAAATGATCCGCTTCAAACCCTGCCTCCGTCATAAACTCCGCTTCACAGATGGTTACGCCTGTACCGTCCGCAGCAATTTGCGGAAGGTGGACCTCTCTGGGAGGCATGGAGCAGGTTTCGGCAATAAAACCATAGCCGACCGTAGAATCATAAATGGGAAGACCCCTGCCTTCTTCGTCGGCCACTTGAATAAACCCCTGTTTGGGCACACCGGAAAAATTGAATCTTTTAGCGGTCATACATTGCGTCGCTCCTTTAAAGTCAGCCATACCGTCTTGGAGAAGATACCGCCTTTGAATCATAAAATCAACCCTGAGCCCCGCTTTTTGGGGTGTCATTGCGCAAGAAAGGAGATCTGCAAACATGATTATAACTGGCCTAATCCCTTGAGCGGCGCGGGTTTATCCACACTCCTCACCTACAAAGCAGGAGTAGTCAAAGTGATTGTAGATTTTCCCCCGGTGTGCGCGGTATGGTAATAGTGCAACGGGATGCGCATCCTGCAAAAGTAAATGGAATAGGAGAGGAGGGATTGGCTTGTCGGCAGACAAAGTCATCATACCAACCGGGAGCGGTGTTACTATAAAGAAAAATGCTTTGCCCCGGTGGCTGAAAAACGCCATACGTAACCGTTATCTATACCTGCTGATTTCACCAGGGCTGATTTACTTTTTTCTGTTTAAGTATGTCCCGATTTGGGGGTTGATCATCTCTTTTCAGGATTATTTGCCCTTCTTGGGCATATCGGGCAGTGAATGGGTGGGATTCAAGCATTTTGAGCGTTTTTTTACAGAGCCAACCTTCTGGATGCTGTTTAAAAACACCTTGATTCTGTTTGGACTCAATTTGGTTTTCGTATTTCCCGTCCCCATCATTCTGGCTTTAATGCTGAATGAGGTCCGCCAGCCCTTTTTTAAGCGGACGGTACAAACGATGGTATACGTTCCCTATTTTTTGTCCTGGGTGATTGTGGTATCATTGACCTTTATTCTGTTAACCCCTGAAGGCGGTATGATTAATAAACTGATCGAAGCCTTAGGCGGGCAATCCACCAACTTCCTCGCCAGTGAGTCTTGGTTCAGGCCTATCTATATTATTCAGATTATATGGAAAGAGGCAGGCTGGGGAACCATTCTGTACCTGGCCGCAATGGCAGGCATTGATACACAACTGTACGAAGCGGCAAGAATGGATGGAGCGGGGCGCCTCCGCCAGCTGTGGCATATCACTCTTCCTGGAATTCGCGGTGTAATCGTTATGCTGCTGATCCTTAAGGTAGGCTCTGTATTGGAGTTAGGCTTCGACCATATCTTCCTCATGCTGAATTCTATGAACCGGGAAGTTGCCGAGATCTTCGATACATATGTATACACCACGGGCATCAAGCAGGGGCAGTTCAGTTACAGTACAGCCATCGGGATGTTCAAATCCGTTGTTGGTCTGATTATGGTGCTGATTGCCAACCGCATCGCCAAGCTGTTCGGCGAAGAAGGAATTTACTGATGAGAGGAGGAAGTGAAGTTGGAGCACCGCAGCTTATCCGGACGGCTGTTTGAGGCTGTCAATCTGTTTTTGCTGGGATTGATAGCACTGATAACCATCCTGCCCTTTGTAAACGTCGTTGCCGTATCCTTTGCCACGCCTGAGGAATATCTGAAGAGTACCTTTATGCTGTTCCCAACCAAGTTCAGCCTTGAGGCGTATAAATTCATATTTAGCACCAGTACCGTATCCCGCAGCCTGATCGTCACAGTAGGGATTACCTTGGTAGGAACAATGGTGAGTATGGTTTTCACCTCATGCATGGCTTATGGTCTGGCCC
Organism: Bacillota bacterium; assembly: GCA_023391955.1. Taxonomy (GTDB): domain Bacteria; phylum Bacillota; class Bacilli; order Paenibacillales; family NBRC-103111; genus Paenibacillus_AR. The sequence continues at coordinate 3,707 of JAEWAA010000385.1, forward strand.
GCAGGGATTTGGGTGGCCGTAGAGTATTAATGTTCCTGGTGGTATTCACCATCCTGTTCAACGGGGGGATGATCCCCTCCTTCATGATTGTCAAGCAGCTGGGGCTGATCAATAGCTATGGAGCGCTGATCATTCCAAGCGCCGTTAGCGCCTTCAATTTGATTATTATGCGGAACTTCTTTATGGGCTTGCCCGATGGACTGGAGGAGTCAGCGAAAATCGACGGCTGCAATGATATTGGCATTCTGTTCCGCATTGTTCTGCCACTCTCCAAGGCTGTTCTTGCTTCTGTTGGGTTGTTCTATGCCGTAGGCTATTGGAACACCTTTATGCAGGCGGTCCTGTTCATCGATGATTACGACAAGTGGCCGATTCAAGTTCTACTGCGCCAAATTGTCATCATGGCGGCAGGACTCTCCACCAATACGGAGGCGATGAGTCCGGATTATGTTCCGCCTCCGGAGCAAACCATCAAGATGGCGGTTATCGTTGTCGCGACCGTACCGGTGCTGTTGGTATATCCGTTCCTCCAGAAGCACTTTGCCAAAGGGGCGCTTCTCGGATCTATTAAGGGCTAAGAGATTCATATAAGCAGTCTATATCTGATTAGGGGGAAGCAGGCATGGCAAATTGGAGAAAAACAACAACGATTACTGCGATTACAGCCGCATTGGCGGCAGGAACGCTGGCGGGCTGCGGCAGTTCCGATAAGACAGCGGAGAATTCTACCGCTAAACCCGCTTCTAATGAACCAGTAGAAATTACAATGCTGGCTACCATGTATGGGGCCAATCCGCCGTCTGGTCCTTTACAAAAGATGCTGGAGGAAGCCACTAATACCAAGCTTAATTTTACTTGGGTACCCGGATCCGTATATACCGACAAAATGACCACAGCCATTGCGGCCAATACAATGCCGAAGGTCATTCAGGTCCACAGTGTAGAGATGAAAAATACGGCTGTGGTGAATGCCATCCGTTCCGGCATGTTCTGGGAGATCGGCGACTTGATCAAGGATTATCCCAATCTGGTCAAATACCAGGACCCCAAAGTCCTGGAGGGAACCAAATATTTTGGCAAGCTCTACAGTCTGTTCTATGAAATCGATCTGTCCCGTACCGGGGTGCAATACCGGAAGGACTGGCTGGATAAGCTGGGGCTGAAGGTACCGACCAATCTGGATGAGCTGTATGAAGTGATGAAAGCATTTACGTATAATGATCCTGACGGTAACGGGGTACAGGACACCTACGGCAACGTTGACCGCAACGAGCTTCCGTATGGCGCGTTCAAGAATATCGCTACCTGGTACGGAACCCCCAACGAGTGGGGAGTAGACGATTCAGGCAAGCTGATGCCAGACTTTACCTTCCCTGGTTATATGGATGCTATGAAATATATGAAGCGGCTCTATGATGAAAAGCTGATTAACCAGGATTTCACCGTTACCACACCGGCGCAACAGGATGAGAAGTTCTTAAATGGCAAGGGCGGCATGATGATCGGCAATATCTTCGCCAAACCGGACAATATCAAAAAGGTCAATCCTAACGCGGAACTGGATGTCTTCAATCGGATTGAAGGCCCTAGAGGCACATTCAATTACGGCGGTACTGGGGTAGCTACATTGTATCTGTTCCCCAAAACCAGTGTGAAGACGGAAGCTGAGCTCAGACAAATCCTCGCCTTCTTCAACAAGCTGTTGGAGCCTGATGTGTACAAGCTGTTTAACGGCGTCGAGGGTGTCCACTACAAAAAGCTGGATGATAAGACCATCGAATTCCTCCCGGAAGCAGCAGATCTGCGCACCAATGAGATTAGCCCATGGTCCAATGTCCTCCACTTTGCCAACTTCAACGTATATAAGGTGAAACAATTACCCTTGGCACAGAAGCAGTTGGATGCCATTGCAGATAATAAGAGCATTGCCGTTATGAACCCGGCAGCCAATCTGATTTCCACTACTCAGGCGGAGAAGGGAACGGAGCTGCAAAAGATTATCACCGATGCCACCTATAAGTTCATTCTGGGTACGATTGACGCCAACGGCTTCAATAAGGAAGTCGAAAAATGGCGTAAAGGCGGCGGAGACAAAATTATTGAGGAATTAAACTCGCAATATAAGGGAAACAAATAAAACACAAGGGGCTGTCCAATAAGCCTCAAAATAAAAAAGTTGGGCGAGAAAACGTAACGTTTTCCGTCCAACTTTTTTTGCATGTCTGCTTAAACATAAAAGGTGGCGAGGCGTGGGCTCGCTACCTGACTTTCTGGATTGCCCCTTTTGGAGTACCTGTTATGCCTGCTCCTTACGCAGCTTCCGGTATTCACCCGGTGTAATACCTTCAGTCTTGCGGAAGGAACGGATGAAGTTCTGCGAATTGTTGTAGTGCAGCCGCTCGGAGATTTCCTTGACGGACATGTCGGTCTCCGCCAACCACCGAACAGCCATCTGATGCCTGTATTGGGCCAGGTAGGCCCCGAAAGGCATGTTCATTTCCCTGCGGAAAATCGTATTCAGATAGTTGGCGTTATAGTGAAGCTCCTTCGCACAGGAATCAATGGTTAGCTCCGTCTCAAACTGCTCCTGCACCATCTGGAGCATAAATTGCGTGAGCTGCTGGTGGCGGGATTCCGTCCGGTCCCGGATATGGCTAACCAGCGGCTGGACCATGGCGGCATCGAACCAATCCGTGGCTTCATTCATGGTTTTCAGCTTGAACAGCTGATCAAACAACGATTGCTCCAACCCATCGTACCGGTCGGACTTGATGCCGAAGCTCTGCATAAGGCCCAATAGGTCGATAAGCAGCCGGATGAGAATGAAGGGCTGGGAAAATCCCTCGCTGGCGCTGTAGCTTACAGGTGGGGCAAAGGCATAGCTGACGATTTCCTCCAAATTCTGACGGGCCGCTGCATTGTCTCCTTGTTTGATGGCATCGAAGAACCGGGTTTCGATTTCATGGGGGAAGGCATTATGAAGCCCGTGATCCTCACCCAAATCCCTGAAATACAGAATGGCCTCCCCCTGATTCCGGATTCCGTGATGCAGGGCCTCCATCCCCTCCTCGAAGGCTCGGGGCGCCATGCTCCATTCCTCAAAGGGGTTGCTGATGCCAATCCGCACAGGCAGGTTCAAATATTCTTCAGCCGCTGCGGTAATGCTGCGGACAATGGAGTTCATTTCCACTGTAAACCGCTCCGGCTCCATACTCTCCGCCGTCACCAGCGTCACTTGGGCCTGACCCAGCAAAATGGGATGCAGCCGCTTTTCCGGGGGAATCAGCTCGCCCACAATATTATTGATTGCGAACATCAGGAGGTCCCTGTCCTTTTCTTCAAAGCGGGTATGAACCAGATCCTTAACTTGCAGGGCAATCACTGCAAAGGGACCATGGACAGGCATATGCCGCAGTCCGAAGGTCTCCAGATGCCGGTTGATTTCCTCCCGCTTCAGGTAACCCTGGAACAAGCGCACCATAAATAGGATCCGGGACTGCTCCAGATGGTTGTGAAGCTTGCTCTCCAGCTCCGATTTGGTGTAGATCAGACGGTTCAACTGCTCCCCGATATAACGGAGCTCTCCCATGCGCTTGTTTTCAGGAGCCTCATTGGAATGCTTCATCACCAGCTGGTACAGATTCAATATGGGGAGGAACAAACGCTTGGAGCCGCTCCAGGATATGAAGAGAAACAGGGTTAACAGGATCAGGCAGATATAGAAGGTAAACCAGCCGATCTCCTTGGACTGCCAGGTCAATTGCGCCAGTGGGATCACCGATACATAAACCCAGCCGTTATAATCCGAACGGTTATAGGCA
>JAEWAA010000390.1 GCA_023391955.1 Bacillota bacterium
TCCATACCGGGTATAATAAAGACCATGATAATTTTGGGTCGGCTGCTGCACGGTTTTTCCGCTGCGGTCCTGATACACTGGCTTTACAGGAGGAGATGCTATGGAGTGGCTGGACCGGATGAAAAGCGCTATGGACTATATCGAAACCCATCTTGACGAGGAGGTGGACCCGGCGGAAGCGGCCAAACGCGCCTGCTGCTCGGTCACTCACTTCCAGCGGATGTTTTCGTTCATAACGGGCATTCATCTGTCCGAGTATATCCGGCGCAGGCGGCTGACGCTGGCAGGCTTCGAGCTGCAGGAGGGAAGTGCTAAGGTGATTGATGTGGCGCTAAAATACGGCTACGACTCGCCGGAAGCCTTTTCCCGGGCGTTCAAGCAGCTTCACGGGATCATGCCCACGGCAGCCCGCAGCAAAGGTGCTGCGCTGAAGGCCTTTCCCAGGCTCTCCTTCCATATTTCAATCCGAGGAGATGTGGAAATGAATTATCGTATTGAGGAAAAGCAGCCTTTTATGATGGCCGGGCTTACAGCCGACATGGACTGTGCCAACGGCAAGCAGTATGCGGATATCCCCAAGATGTGGGAGACGGGGTTTGCAGACGGTTCCTTGGAACGCCTCAGCACCCATTTCGGGCTGGACAAAAACAAGGACATGCTCCATGCGGCGCTGTACAACTTCCGTGAACGGTATTTTACGTATATGATCGGAGCCGTGGTACCGGTGGAAGCTGACGCGGGCAGCTTTGCCGTGCTGGAGGTGCCAGCGCTGACGTGGGCGATTTTCCCTACCGGCGAGCATACGGATGAACAAACCACCGAGGCCATTCAAGCGGTGTGGAAGCGGATCTATCCCGAATGGTTCCCCACCTCGGGGTACGAGCATGCGGATGGCCCCGAGTTCGAGATGTACCACAACCTGGGCAACGGCCGCTATGTCTCCGAAGTGTGGATTCCTGTTGTGAAAAAGTAAGGCGAAGCTCAAAAAACCTCTCCTGCGCAGCTCGGTGCCGTAAGGGGAGGTTTTTGTGGTGGAGTTTGAACTCGGTTTTTCGAGTTTAATCCGGCTCTGGGCCCGGGTTTGGGCACTTTGTACTCGGTTTTTCGAGCTTAACCCGGCGCTCAGCCCGAATTTGAGCACTTTGTACTCGGTTTTTCGAGTTCATTGCGCTCTCCCTCCCAGTTTCTACGGCTTATGTGCGTAGATTGCCGCCGAAGAAACGATCTGCATATCCGTCATCATCAGAACGAAACGGTCCACCACAAAGCCTGCCTCCTGCAGCTCCTTGCGGTAACCCGCCTCCGTCTTCGCCCGGGCCGGGACCATGGGTATCTGCACCTCAACCTGCGCATCGGCAGGTCCGGCATAGCGGGTCTGGGGCGTCCGGTAATCATCTCCGGTCCTCGTCAACCAATCCCCGAAGGATTCCACCGGGCTGTCATCGGCATTCTCCCGGTAAGATTCCCGGAACAGAAAGAAAGGCGCACCACTTTTCAGACTGGAGTAAACATTACGCAAGTAGCTCAACCGATCCGCATCCACCACCAGCATATGGAAACCCATCACATCCAGCGCTGCGTCGTATTGCCCCTCTGCCTGTTCATGCACCATATCCAAAAGGGTCACCTTTGCCCCAGGATAATCCGCCAAGGCGGCTTGAGCTTTGGCGACAGCCGAGGGCGCCACATCCACTCCGTGATACAGGCAGCCCAGCTGGGACAAGATGACTCCGGATGCCCCTTCCCCGCAGGCAAACTCCACAACCCGTTTCCCTCTCAGATTGCAGCGATCCACCCATTCCGTCAAGCTTGCGCGGAGCGCGGTGTCATCCTCCCCATGCCCCCATCTCTCCACTCCTGCTGCATACACTTTCCGGTACCGCTCTTCATAAACCAGATAATAGGTTTCTTCGTCCATAGCAGCTCCTTCTTTTTTGTTTTCACAATCGGCTATCCATCGTATCATCAATCATAATCGCTTTCAACACTACTAAGTGATATGATGCTGGTGATGTTTTCATTTTATAAAAGGAGGATTCGCCATGGGTCAATATACGAAGGAGGAATTGGAGGGAGCACTCCGGTCTATCACTTCTACAATTAACAAGTGTGAGAAAGCACAGCAGAAGTTAACGGCAGGTACTTCCCAGCATACAAGGCTTGTCCGGGAATTAAAGGCATACTATATCTCAATTGCGTTGATCAAAAGGGAATCCAATCGCCTTATTGGAGAAAAATCATTTGCGGGGGAAATGACGAAGGAAGAACTGGAAGAAGCTGTTGAGACGATTGCGTCAATGATAAGACGGTGCGAAGACGTGCTGCCAAAGCTGAAAGCAGGCTCCTCTCAAGAAACACTAACCGTACGTAGAATAAAAGCATTCCATATCGCGACTGACTTAATAAAAAACACTTGAAGGAATTTATGATTATATCACATTGCCATCCTCCTATAAGCATAACCCTTACCGTCTGGAAGCTCTTCCGGCGGTTTTTGGCGTTTTGATGTGTTATTGATCGTGTCGGGCTGTTTTGGCTGCACATAAAATAGTTATAGCAATCTGCTTTTATGATAAATGATAGGGGGTGGCAATGTGGGGATCGTGAACCTGGCTTTTAATGGCGGTTTTGAATCAGGACTTTCGGGATGGGTTACGCAGAATGCGGTTATAACCACCCAGCAGTCGCATTCTTATATGAATGCTGTGCTTATTCCCTCCGCCGCCTCTGGATACGTTGGTCAATTTATCTCTGTAGCCCCTGGCAGTTCATATGAAATGATGGTGTCATTGGGAAAGGCAGGGACTTCCGTCTCGTCGTCAGTGATTATCCAGGTTTCATACTTCGATGCTTCCTATCAGGATTTGGGCTTGGCTTTGTATATTTTGATTCCGGCAGACAGGCTCCCGGATGTTACGGAAGAGAATTGGCGCGAAATTTATGCCGCCACCTCCATTTCCCCCGAAGGTACCGCATGGGCATACGTAATTATAAGCACACAAGCCCAGGCGGGAGGGGCAGCGGTACTTGTAGATGATGTGGTGTTTATGGCAGCTACAGGAGCCACAGGAGCTACAGGAGCTTCAGGTGCCACCGGGCCTACTGGTGCTGCGGGGACCACTGGCGCTACCGGATCTGCCGGCCTTGCAGGCAACACCGGCTCCACCGGGCCCACCGGCCCTGCAGGCACCAGTGCTACAGTACCGCAATCTGCGTTCCGGGCAGAGAGCACCACTACCCTCCAAAGCGTAAGCAGCGGTACCTATGTAACCGTATCGTTTCCCAATGAAGTATTTGATTTGAATAATGAATACTCGCCTTCCGTTTTTGTCCCTGCACAATCCGGTGTTTACGCCATCTCGGCGAATGTCGGTTACAATCCATTTAGCAATTCAACGGCAAGTCTGGTTTACTTAAGTATAGCGGTCAATAATATCCAGGTGGTTGAGGTTTCAAAGTTGATAGCAGCAGGGAGCAATGGCGATAACTTTATGAACGTTAATACTATTGCGCAATTAAATGCGGGAGATTCCGTCACTGTGCTTTTCATCATTCAAAGTGGACCCTCAGGCTTTATCATGAGTGTTGGGCGTGCGACAAATTTTGAGGCGGCGAGATTTCCATCCCCGTGAAGCTCCAAAAGGGTTGAACAACTCTTCCTCCCTCGCTAACGGAACTGAGAAGCTCTTAAAGAGGATTTTACACCCATAAGAAAACGTAACGGAACTGAGACGCTCTTAGCAGAGAAAAATCACAAAATTATCCGTCAGAATCCCCGCTAAGGGGCTCTCAGTTCCGTTAAACTTCCAAAGAATCGATTTACAGGCTGTAAGAGCTTCTGAGTTCCGTTAGAAGCTACCCGCCCCGACTCACAGCTTATTCCCTTCCCCCGCAGCCACCACCGGAATCAGCACGGTGAACACCGTCCCTTCCCCCGGCTGGCTGGCTACAGCAATGGAGCCCTTGTGCATCTCCACAATTTTGTGGGCGATGGACAGGCCCAAGCCGCTGCCACCGCTTGCGCGTGTGCGGGATTTGTCCGCTTTGTAGAAACGCTCGAAGATACGCGGCTGGTCCTCCGCAGCAATGCCCGGCCCATTATCCGCAATCCGCACCGCGGCATATCCGTCCTCCCGGGTGACGGCCACACTGATCCGCCCTCCTGCCGGCGTAAACTTGATGGCATTGTGCAGCAGATTCAGCCACACCTGGCTCATTAAATCCTCATCCGCCGTAATCTCGATCTCCTCCGGCTCCAAGTTCATATCGATATCCTTGGCCTCCCACTGGGGCTCACAAGCCAGAATAAGAGAAATCAGCTGCTTATCAAGCCGGTATGCAGCAGGGTGGAAGGAGGACTTAGCCGAATCCAGCACCGCCAGCTTCATCAGATTGTCGCTGAGCTTGGAGAGCCGGACACATTCCGTCTCGATAATATCCAGATAACGCTCCCGTTCCTCGGGGTCCAGCGTACCGCTTTTGAGCGCTTTGGCGAAGCCCATAATCGAGGTTAAGGGGGAACCAATCTCGTGGGAAACATTGGAGATAAACTCCTGCCGCAGTCCCTCCATCTCCTTCAGATTGGCGGCCATATCATCGATGCTGGTCACCAGTTTGGCAAAAGGATGCCGCTCCCGCTCATGCTTGCCCAATTGACCCAGCATTGGCGCCAGGTCCACTTGGAAGTCCCCGCGGGATATCCGCCGCATAACCTCAATCAGCTCCGTAAACAGCTTATGCTCGTTCGGCTTAATAAACGGGCCGATTATGGCGACAGCTACCCCGAACAGAATAAAGCCCAGCACCGCATTGATCAGAAAAGCCAGCAGCCCGTGGGGCTCCCAGTCCAATCTGCCATAAAGGGCTTCGGTAGCCATGTACATCCCAGTCCAGCAGAGCAGGAGAAATCCAATCACCATCAGCACATTGGCGGCTATATGAAGCAAGCTGGGTCTGTCCCTCATGGCTGGGTAACCTCCAAACGGTAGCCCAAGCCGCGGATCGTGCTGATCTTGAAGGTGTGCTTATTCTCCGGAAACCGTTCCCGCAGCCGCTTAATATGCACATCCACCGTCCGCTCATCCCCTTCGTAATCATAACCCCAAATTTGCTCGATAAGCTGGTCCCGGGTGAAGGTTTTGCCGGGGTATCCCGCCAGCTTGAATAACAGCTCGAATTCCTTCAAGGGCAGCGTAATCTCCTCCGCACCGTCCATACATTGATACGTGTCCCGCCGGAGCACCAGACTTCCCATCTGCACCATCTGGGAGGAGAGAATCCGGTACCGCTTCAGAAGCGCCTTGACCCGGGCCACCAGCACCATGGGATCGAAGGGTTTGGCGATATAGTCGTCCGTGCCCAAGGCGAAGCCCTTCACAATCTGGGCGGCCTCCCCCTTGGCGGTCAGCATCAACAGCGGCAGATTCTCCTCCTGCTCCCTTAACTCGCGGCACAGCTCCCAGCCGTCCATTCCCGGCATCATAATATCCAGGATCACAAGATCCGCCGGAGTGTCCGCCAGCACAGCCAAGGCCTCCCGCCCGTCCGATGCCTCCAGCACCTCCCAGCCCTCCGCTTTCAGAAAATGCCGGACCATTTCACGTATATGCAAGTCGTCATCCACAACCAATATCCGGGTCATAACGCCACCTCCACGAAAACCTTGCCTGATGCAGCCCGGTTTGTCAAGACTCCGGGTGCAGCAAAAACGCCGTTTCCGGCGTTCTGCCTTGCCTTACACCTTGCCCCTTATGCTTTACGCATATATGCCCGTACAGTAGCCGGGGCGAACACCGCTACGATTACAGCCGCACCTACCAGGGAAATCACCAGATCGCTGCCCACATGGCCGGTATTGGTCAGCTCACGGACGGCGCTCACCAGATGGGAGATGGGGTTAAGATTGGCAAACCATTGAAGCCACTTGGGCATGGTTTCCACCGGCACGTATGCATTGGATAAGAAGGTCAGGGGAAACAGAATGATCATGGACATTCCCTGCACACTGGAGGCCGTCCGGGCAATAACTCCGAAGAAGGCAAATATCCAGCTGATAGCCCAGGAGCAGCCAATGACCAACAGCCCCGCCAGCACCACATGCTCCACCCCTCCGGCAGGACGGTAGCCCATCAGATACCCCATGACAAAGGTCAGCAAAGTGGCAATGGTATAGCGGACCGTGTCTGCGAGCAGAGCCCCAGCCAACGGGGCAATCCGGGCAATGGGCAGAGACTTGAAGCGGTCGAACACGCCTTTGTCCATATCCTCACGCAGTTGGACCCCCGTGACAACCGAGGTGGTGATAACCGTCTGAACCAGGATCCCGGGAATAATAATGGGCAGGTAGCTGGCCACATCCCCGGAGATAGCCCCGCCGAAGATATAGGTGAACATCAGGGTGAAAATAATCGGCTGAATCGTCACATCAAACAGTTGCTCCGGCGTGTGCCGGATTTTGAGCAGCCCCCGGTAGGCCATGGTCAAGGAATGCCGGATCGTCTGGCCCAGGCTGTTGTGGTTTTTCAGCTGGCGTGTTGCCCCGGGTGTAATGGTGGTCTGGCTCATACGTTTGCCTCCTTCAATTGATGTGCTGCCGCGTGCTGCCCAGATGGTTTATCTTCTGCCGGCGCATCTCCGGTAATCGTCAGGAACACTTCATCCAGCGTCGGCTTCAGCATGCTCATTTCCGCCAGGCGGATGCCATCCTCCCGGAGGGCGATCAGCAAATCCGCCACCTTGTCGGGATCAGACATAGGCGCCGTAATTCTTCCCGCCTCCGCCGAAACCGCCGCCCGCACCTGCAGCACCTGCTCCACCCTTCGCCGCGTTTGCTCCGTATCTAGCGGCTCTGCCACTCGCAATTGCAGGGATGCAGTGCCTACTGACATTTTCAGCTCATCCACGGTACCTTCCGCAACTACATGGCCGCGGTCGATAACGGCGATACGGTCCGCCAGTTGATCCGCTTCATCCAGGTATTGGGTGGTCAAAAGCACAGTGGAGCCCGTTTTGACCAGACGCCGGATGGTGTCCCACATTTGGGCCCGGGTCCGGGGATCCAGACCGGTAGTCGGTTCATCCAGAAAGATCAGCGGCGGCTGGGCGATGAGACTGGCAGCCAGATCCAACCGGCGCCGCATTCCCCCGGAGAAATTCTTTAGCGGCCGTTTGGCCGCCTCCGTCAGGCCAAACTCCTCTAACAGTTCCGCCGCCTTCTTCTTCGCATCCACCCGGGACAGCCCCAGCAGCCGGGAGAAAATCACCAGATTCTCCGTGGCGCTTAAGGATTCATCGACGGAAGCATATTGCCCTGTAACGCCGATCAGCTGCCGTACAATATGCGGTTCTCTTCCCACATCATGCCCAAAAACCTGCGCCGAACCGGCGTCCGGTCTCAATAGCGTCGCCAGCATCCGGATGGTGGTGGTTTTGCCTGCCCCGTTCGGTCCCAGCACCCCGTAAATGCTGCCGGTTTTCACTTGCAGATTTACCCCGTCCACCGCACGGTTTTCCCCGAAGGATTTGACCAGTCCGTTGGCCTCCACCGCCCATTGTCCGCCAACGGCATTTGTGTCTCTTTTCTTTTTCTCCATCTCCATTGCCTCCCTGATCCGTTGATATTGGCATGGTATCGCAGGTTTATGAACTCAATATGAACAAAAAAAGAGAGGCTTAAGCTCTCTCCGGTAAAATGCCCGCTTTCTAAATGCTGGAAAAGCAGCTGTTTATTTGGTACGATGAAGTCGGACATCCTGTACGGACCATAACAATGGAAATAACCGCGAAACCTTAAACTTATAACAACGGGAGCTGGAATGGAATGAATCTGTTTCAGGGAATGGAAGGCAAGAGTATGGCCAACGGCCTCTATTGGCTGAATGAGCCGGAGAAGTGGAGCTTCGGCCCTCAAGGGCTGGTGGTGGAGGCTCCGCCGTCCACTAACTTTTTTAATGATCCGGAGATCGGAAGCATCGATGTGACAGCGCCCTTTTTGTATGCGGAGGTGAAAGGGGATTTTGATCTGACCACACGGGTTGGCATCAAAATGCTAAAATGGTTTGACGCCGGTTGCCTGCTGATTATGGCGGACGAGACCCGCTGGGCAAAGCTGTGCTACGAAAATTGGAAAACGGGACCTTCGATTGTAAGCGTTGTCACAAGAACAATCTCCGACGACTGCCCTTCTCATGTCATCGGCGAGGTCCAGCCCTATCTGAGGGTGCTGCGGTCCGGCAGCTGCTTCGGCTTCTACTGTTCATTGGACGGGGCGGCCTGGACGCTGATCCGTTTCTTTAGCATGGAGGTACCGGAGAAAATTAAGGCTGGAGTCTTGGCCCAAGCCCCCATCGGCAAAAGCTGCAGCGTCAGCTTTGAGTTCCTGAGGCTGGAAGCCAAGCCCGTAAAAAGCGCTAAAGTTTTACCGGGATAACCAATACCGGACCGCCCTCATTACCAATTACCCTACCAGCTTTAAGCCCACAGCAGCGGCAAGCACTGTTGTGATGCAAAGGATCCGCGGCAGATTGCGGGGTTCTCCGTATATCACCATTCCGAGAATAGCGCCGCCGGAAGCCCCGATGCCCGTCCATATTGCATAAGCTGTACCCATAGGCAGCACCTTCATCGCTTGGGACAGGAACAGGAAGCTTAGCGTAAAACCGCCCGCCATGTAAAGGAAAGCTCTCCAGCTCCGTTCCTTATTCAGTTTATTAATCATGGCTACACCCAGCATTTCGAACAATCCGGCTAATATTAGAAAAATCCATTCCATAGTTTATCCGGCCTCCTTTTTCGTTTCTGTTTTCGGACTGAGCAGCTTCAAGCCGGTAACCCCGGCCAGCAGCAGAGCGATCAGCAGAATCTTCAACCCATTCGCCGGTGCATCAAAAAGCAGCAGCTCCGCAACCACCGTTCCGGCCGTCCCCAGACCGACAAACACCGCGTATACCGTCCCTACCGGAAGCGCCTGGGAGGCCCGGATCATCAGATAAAAGCTGGCGATAATGGCAATAACGGTTCCGGTAATTTCAACCGGCCCCTCCGCATGTTTCATGCCGATCACCCAGCCCACCTCGAAAAGCGCCGCTATACCGACAGATGCCCAATTTTTGTCCATGGTTTCTCCTCCTTATGGGTTCTATGTTTCCCGCAGTCCGGAAAATAAACGTAAAAAGCCCGGAAGAATAAACTGCAACATGCAGCTATTCTCCCGGGCTTTTGTCCCTCCGTGTCAACAGTCCGTAGACTGCCGCTTTCTCTCGGACCAGGCCAGCCATTGGCTGCGGAACCCTAGAAAGCATTTTATGCGGTTGATGCCCATTATACACACCCGGCACGGGGTGTCAAGGCTTTTTGCACAGGAATAGCTTTTTGAAAAAACGGTTATAACGATTTGCGGTATAGGGGGTATTTC
>JAEWAA010000391.1 GCA_023391955.1 Bacillota bacterium
GCTTTGGATATCCAGCTTCATCTCCGGACCGAAATAGGTGTGGAGCATACGGGATACATAGGGAAACCCGATGCCAAGGCCTTTGGATTCCGACGAAACGCCGGACAGCAGCCTGGCCACCTCCTCCTCGCTCATGCCCGCACCGTTATCTTTTACCTGGAGCAGAATCCGTGTCTCTCCTTGTTTGGCGATAACAAGCTCCACCCGCCCGTGGTCGTTTATCCCATGGTAGATGGAGTTTTCCACCAGCGGCTGGAGAAGAAACCGGGGAACCGCCGCCTGGAGGGCATCCGGATCAGCCTCAACCCGGAAGTCGAATTCGTAATCATACCGGATGCGCTGAAGCTCCATATAATTGCCGATGGCCTCCACCTCCTCCCGGATGGTTACGATCAGACTGTTTTTGCCCAGGTTATATTGCAGTACCTTCACCAGAAGCATCACCAGGCGGTCAATGTCCCGCTGCCCGTTCATCCGGGCCAGCCACTGGACCGTATTGAGGGTATTGTGCAAAAAATGCGGATTAATCTGGCTCAGCAGCTTCTCCACCTCGAACTGCCGCTTCTGCTTCTCATTCTGCGCCACGGCGTGGATCAGCTCGTTGATCCGCTCCTTCATCTGCTGGAAGTTGCCCAGCACATAATCGAACTCCTCCACTTGGGTGTAGGATACGGGAGCGGTTACATTTTCCGCCATGCTGCTGATCTCCTGGTTCAGCTTGCGCAGAGGCGCGTACATCCTCCGCCAGACCAACACGCCCAGGGCAACGGCGAACAGCAGAGCCAGTACCGCCAGCACCGCCAGCTTGAGCACCCAGCTGTAGATCTCCCGGTTGAACACGGCATTCTTCACAGCGGCAACCAGCTGCCAGCCCTGGGGACTGGAATAACGGAACAGGTGGTAGCCGCTCTTTTTTTCGTGAGAGCTTCCCGAGGAGCGTGCAGCAGCCTGAGCTACATCCCCGGGGAGCTCGCCGTTCACGGCATACACGTTGACTCCATTCTGGCTGATAAGCAGATGCTGCATCTTCATTCCATAGCTGTCCTGGTCGAAAATCCGGCGCAGCAGGCTATAGTTGGTCTCCAGATAGATATACACCGGAACCCCGTCCACCATCACCGCCCGGCGCTCCGACAAAACCCGGCTGTCTCCGGCGGCATACATGGTGGGATGGGGACCGTAATAATCCGCCCCATTGTAATGCATGAAGAGGGGCAGCGTCTCAAAGCGGAAATCCCGGCGGGCGCTCAGGCTGGTAAACAGCACCTGCTCCCTGCTTTCCGGAGCCAGATAAGCCGTAAGCCCGATAAAGGGATTGGTAAAATTCACAAGGTTGATTTTTTCGGTAATGGAGGTCATCAGCTGGGCTTTCCGGTAAATCTGCCGCTCCTGCAGGAAGGCGGACAGCTCGCTGACAATCTGGCCGTCCAGGGCAAACTGCTTGGAGGCGTAGTCCAGGTTATCGAAGGCATTCTCCAGCCGGTATGCCTGCTGCTCCAAGCCCGCATGAATTCCCCCGGCGATTTTGCCGGAAAGAATGGAATAGATGGAATAATAGGCGGCGCCTCCAGTCACAATCAGGGGAAGCAGCGCTGCGGCCAGGAAATGCCAAATCAGTACCTTCCTCAAGGACTTCACCCGCGGGCGGGACGGACCCGCACGTCTGTGCCTGATGTTCATCCCGTTAACTCCCTTCGGTGTTATAAGACAGCCCCTGGCTCCAGAATACCATACTTATATGGAATTTGGTGGAAAATATAGAAGATCAGATGAGCCGGACAGCGCCGGGATCTGATCTTCCAGAGGGTTTACGCTTGCTGCTTATTTCACGCTTTTGCGGGCTTCAAACAGCTCCTGCGCTTTTTTGACGGAGAAGTCCAGCACCTCGGCATAGCCCAGCCCGTTTACCTTATCATGCATTTCCTTGTTCAGCTTGTCGTATTCGGCCTGATCCTTGGCGAATACCATCTTCCAGGACATTTGCTGAATCACGGTACCGATTTGCTTGTTCTTCTGCTCCAGGGTTTTGTCCATGGTGAGCGGCTCCTTGCCGGTGAAGCCTTGGGGCGCAACGGCAAGCTGCTTGTTCTTCTCGAAATATTCCTTGGCGGTCAACACGCCCATTTTTTCCCGCCAGGAGCTTTCCAGCTTGTTGGGGTTGCGCTCCAGTGTGGTTTTCCACAAATTGTGGTCAAAAGGTTCGTTCGTCTGCGGGTTCACCATAGCCGGCACCACAAAGGAGAAGTTCATCTGGTTGGAGCCGTAATAGAAGTCGCCGCCGCCGTAATCCTCGGGAATCTTCGTACCCTGCTGGTCGGCGAAGGCTTTCCAGCCAAAATCGGTAATGACCGGTTTGCCGCTGGCGTTAATGTCCCAGGTAAGCCCCTTCGGGCCGTTGGGAATGGCGGTTCCGCTACCTGCCGACAGCATGGCGCCCTCCGGGGTGTACATCCAGTTGATAAATTCCATAATCCGGGCAGGCTCCTTGGCCTTGGCCCCGATGGCGATAATGCCGTTGCCGCCGTACACGTTGAAGCCGGTGGAATACATCAGCTCGCCCTTGAAGGGCACCAGCGCAAAGCCCTTGCCCTCCGCCGTACGCTCCGGCGTGTTGTAGTTGGCGGCGCCCAGCCACGGGAACCAGGAGAACAGGACACGCCCCTCCTTGTATTTGGCCACTACGTCATCGAATTTCTGGGTCAGGGAGTCCGGGTCGAGAAGCCCCTGCTGATTCGCCTGGAAATAGAGCTTCAGGGATTTCATGTACCAGCTTTCCTCAGAGAGAAAATCATAATATTTCTCTTCGTCCGCCTTCACGTAAATGGCGGTTTCGGGAATTTCATCATAGCCGAACATATTGGCGAATTGCTTGGCCAGGGTCATCTTGTAGTTGCCGTCCCAGTCAGACCAGAGAGAGAAGGCGTAGGTTTTTTTGCCTTGGGCGGTTTTGGGCTCCAATTCCTGCATCTTCTTGAGCACGGTGAGATAGTCGTCCACAGAATTGATGGCAGGCGCTCCGGCCTTCTGGTACAGGTCCCAGCGCAGGTCCGGCCCCCAGGTCATATCCTTGCCTTCGGAGGGTCCGGTGGGGTTGGTCGCCACGTTGTTGCCGATGCCGTAGACCGCCGAACCTCCGCCAAAGGCTACCTTGGCTTTTTGGATTGCCTTAGGGAAGGTCTTCACAATATCCCCACCGTACTTGTCCAGCAGGCCGTCCTTGGTCCAGTCCAGCAGCAGATTGCCCTTGATGGCATTGGGATAGTGGTTCTTGTCATCCCCGAACACAATAATGTCGCCCAAGTTCCCCGACGCCATCATGGCGGATATCTTGGTATCCCCGCCGGTCAGGTTGGAGGCCACAATATCCAGCTCGATGTTAAATTTATCCTTGATGGTTTTGGCGAACCAGCCGGTTTGGGGTCCGGCGTAATTGGCCGTGGTGGAGAACACCGTAAGCTTCAGCGTCTTGGAGCGATCCAACCCGGTGGTGCTCGACGCACCCGGTGTGGGGGTCGCAGCTGCGCCCGATGCGGCCGGACTGGCCGTGGCGGCTGGAGATTCCCCCGCCTTGTCGTCCTTGCTGCAGGCGCCTACAACGGTGGTCATGGCGGCTGCCAGCAGAACAAGCATTGCCTGTTTGACTTTCATCGCTTTTTGCCTCCCTTGGGAGCTGCGGGGAAATGATTCCGCCGCAGTCTCTTCATATGGTTCAACTTCTCTTGCGGTCTGGCTATCGGATCAACTCCCCATCCAGGTGAGGACGAAAGCCGGGGACAGGTCCGTTTCGGACCAGCCGCCATACCTCCGTTCCGCCTCCAGCGGCGGGAGCAAAACCCAGTAACAAGCTTTCGGGCGGGCGGAAACGCAGCACACTACGCTCAGCTCCGGGCATCCTGTGCCATTGCGGGCGGCATCGGCCCATCTGCACCTGATCTTTTCCTTTCAGATGATGGCCACCGGGTCACGGGGGTTTCTAACGGAAGCCAC
>JAEWAA010000416.1 GCA_023391955.1 Bacillota bacterium
ATGCTTAAGCCCATCCAGCGGGTGCCCAGCGGATTGTCGGGATGCCCGCCAGCGATTTTTTTGCGCATATAATAAGGCTTGTGGACCTTGGTCACGATCCGGAATTCTCCCTCCGGTGTGAGATCCCCGCGTCCGGTGGCAACCGGGAATGTGTACAGCACCTGGCCGTTCATCACAACCTGAAGCTGATGCCTCTTTTTGTGGATAGCCAGATACAGCTCTTCCTCTCCCACAATGGGGGCACGAGGAGCCGTTGGGGCCATCTGTTCCAAACGGGCGGCATCCTGGACAGGATCGGCTTGGGCGGACGGAACATTCCATATAAGCAATAAACACAAGGCCGTAACAAGAAGGGCTAATGGAACCAACCTGGCTGTGCGCAATTACATTCACCTCCACGTTAGCCTGTGCAGGAATCCTTCCGCCCATTCATACAAAAACCCCCGCTGATGAAGGCGGGGGGCGGTATCATTCGTATGCAGTTTTTTATTGGGAAAGCCACTCCAGCACCTTGACGGCATTGTCCTTCTTGTTGGCATTCACCCGGATCAGGGCGATTTTCTCAACATCCGGTAGCTTCAATTCTTTAATGGCCGGATGGTTGGAGACATCGATCCCCGACCAGACCGTCTCACCTGTATCCGATTCCCCGGTGCGGCGTTTCTCCTGGGGAACGGAGGCAAGGGACGGGATGTTGTCTAATCGGAGGAAAGCTCCTTGTTTACTGAACCTGGCGTAATTGGTTTTGTCCATAATGTAGATATCCGCCTTGTCCGCGGCCATGGAGATAATCGCCTTCTGCATCATGGCCATGCCATATTCATCCTTGGGATCCGTCGGCGAATATTGATTGACGATATGGATATCCTTCCAGTCCGTCATCTGCTCTAAGGTTTTCACCTCGAAGCTGTCCAGCTCTCCCTGGATCTGATAATCAGTGAAAAAAGTCACCTTCAAATCCGCACGTTCGATTCTTTTTTCCTCACTGCGGTTCTGGATGATGCTGGAGGCGGTGAAAAACACGATGAGCACCGCGGCGATGGTTCCGATAATATGCCAACGGTAGTATTCATATACGTACTCGATTTTTCCGAAGGTTTTGTTCTTCGGCTCCTTCTTGCGGATTTCTTCCTCAATGGCAATGCCTTTAATGAAATTATACGCTTTGGTAATTTCATCCATAGAGGGCGCACCGGGATCTTGCCCTGCCGACTGCTTCTTGCTGCGGAGCAGGAGCACCGTGTACCGTTTCTCTACTTCCTCGTCTGTAGCATTCTCATCCAAACCCAGCGTTGCGTACGCCTTTTTTGTGTCCATCATGCTCTTCTAGATCCTCCTGACATGTAATTAACCTTGGTCCGGCAGCCCGGCCAGGAAAGCAGCCGCTTCCTTCAGCGTGGCGACGGGGACCAGCTTCATTTTGGTGGAATAGTCTTGAAGAAAAGCCTCGGCCTCCTTCTGGTTGCCGTCGGTGGTCAGCACATCCTTGGGGCACAGGAAGTAGGCTGCGCCTTCCCGGCTGGCGGCCACCAGCTTGTAACGGATGCCCCCGATTTGCCCCACATTGCCTTTGGCATCAATGGTGCCCGTACCGGCAATTTTGAGCCCACGGGTATAATCCTTTTGCTCCAGCTTGGACACAATGTCCAGCGTCAGCATCAGACCGGCGGAGGGGCCGCCGATGTCATCCAGCTTGAATTTTACGGGAATGTCGGGGAGCGCTTTCCTCACCGGAGAAAAATAAAACCCGATGCCTGCCCGGGAGGCTCCGCCGCCGTCATCCAGCTTCACAAGGGTCACGGTTTCCTCCAGCGTTTTTTTGCCCCGTTGAATCTGGACCTTTACTGCATCCCCCGGCTTGCGGTTCTTCAGTTGAAGTGCCAGCTCCTCGGAGTTGCGGATGGGCTTACCCTCAATACCTGTTACAATATCGCCTTCATGAAGCTTGCGCGAGGCCAGGGTATCCTTCAGGAAGGAACGGATGATAACGCCGGTTTCCTCCACTTGAAGAGGCTTGTTCAAATAGTCATAAGCCGCCATCACGGCGCTGGCCTCCGAGTCTACGCGCATCCATTCCGTTAATTGGTTATACGCGTCAACATCGGATACGTTCCCGATGGCCTGCTCCACAGGAACGGTTTCCGTATATTTCTCCTTCACCCTGACAAAGGCATATTCCAGAATGCTCGGTTTAATATGCTGGAGGACGGTCGTAAAGAGAAAATCTCCTTTTTCCTGCCAATCCGAGCTCTCCACACTGACCCTGGTTTTCACTGCCTCCGCCGACCCCGGTGTTTTCACGAAATAGGGGAGCGGGTAAAACAGCAAAAATCCCAGAATGGCTGCCAAAGCCACTGTACCCCCAAGCCGGGCCTTGCTCCAGGAGGACCTGTTGTTGGACATGCGCGTTACCTCGTTAGTGGATTTTACCTAATCATAACGGGTTTGGAGAGCGGATTCAATCCTTCATCCCTTGGTCCGGGCCGGAGGCCGGATAAGGGATGAATGCTTCGCATTTTGGCAGAGCCAAAATGGAAGGAAATCTATGAAATCGGTAGTCCGGGCGGAAGGTAAAATGGGATGAATTTCGCAAAAAGGGAGGATCCGGGTGGAAGCAGAAGGAAACCCGGCAAATTTACCCGGTACATCCGGATAAAGGGACAAGAGCCCTCTCAGATCCGGGTATCCGCCGATAGCTCCGGTTCAGCGGAGATTCTGTTTTCCCTCCTGGTGTTATAATAGAAACAGGTGCACTTTTCCAAATTTATATGGTGTGCGGAAAAGAGGTCGCCGAATTATGTATGACGGGAGGACAAGTTTATGTTCGTCAAGCTTCAAGCAGAACCGCGCAGCACGTTCACGAAATCGGCCAAATCCGAATTGCGTAAGGCGGGCCGCGTTCCCGCTGTAGTGTACGGCAAGAAATTTTCCGGCACCCCGATTACGGTTAATGAAAAAGAGGTACAGCAGATTTTGAGCACACGTCCCAATACTCTGATTGAACTGGAGGTACAGGGGGAGTTCCGGGATACCGCCGTTATCCGGGAAATCCAGCGGGACAGCTTCAACCGCAGGATCCTATCCTTGGCTTTCCACCAGGTGACCCGCAATGAGCCGGTCCGGGTGAGTGTGCCCCTGGAGCTGATGGTGACCCCTGAGGACAAGGAGCTGGAGGTGCAGTTCCTCCATTACGAGCTGGAGGTCCATTGTCTGCCGGATCAGATTCCGGCGGTGCTTCAGGTGGACCCGGAGCCGCTGCGTCAGGGACGGGCGTTGCTCGTAGAGGATATTCAGCTGCCGGAGGGCGTGAAGACGCTGCTGCCGCCTGAAGAAGTAGTGGTGACCATCCTGAATGTGGCTGTGCCGCAGGCTCCGGTGGAGAGCGAAGAGGAGGTCACGGCGTAAGGGCTGTGAACGAGGCCATCATACTTTGAAGATAAGCGCGCTGCTTGTTTCCTCCGGGAGACAGGCGGCGTTTTTGTTATAATTGAAATTACGCTTGGTGTTCCGGGAACCTTCTATTATAATGATAATGATATTCATTATTAGCTGTTGGAAAGGAAGACCAGTATGTCAGTGGCACGAAACACAGCCTATGAACCGGCAAACACAGCTGCCGCCTTGCGGTCCAAGCCCTGGGCCGCATCTTTGATTCTGACGGCAGGCCTAGCCGTTCTGCTGTTGGGAATGGCGGCCTCCATCTCCTTCGGTGTGGCGGATATTGCCTGGAGTACCGTATGGGAAGCGGTATTGCATTACAATCCTGATTTGTCCCAGCACCAAATCATTCATGAAATCCGGCTGCCCCGGGTATTGGGTGCGGCATTGGTAGGAGCCTCCTTGGCTGTGGCGGGGGCGATCATGCAGGGTGTCACCCGCAATCCCATGGCGGATTCAGGCCTTCTGGGGCTGAATGCCGGAGCCGGACTGGCGATGGCCATCTGCATGGCGATGTTTCCGGGACTTCCTTTTATGTACATGATCCTGTATGCTTTTATGGGAGCGGGGCTGGGTGCAGGCACGGTTTTTGGGCTAAGCTCAGCGGGGCGGGGCGGTATGACACCCATCCGGCTGGTGCTGGCAGGAGCCGCTGTCAGCGCTCTTCTGGCTGCGTTGAGTGAGGGCATTGCCCTCTATTATAGGATCGGGCAGGATCTGGCCTTCTGGTTTGCGGGCGGGGTTGCGGGCATCAAGTGGCTGCAGGTGGATACCATGCTCCCTTGGATGGCGGCTGCTTTGGTGGGCGCCCTTCTGCTCTCCAAGTCCGTCACGCTGCTTAGTCTGGGCGATGACGTGGCGACAGGCTTGGGCCAGCGGACGCTCTTGGTGAAGGCGGCAGCAGCGGTCATTGTAATTGTGCTGGCGGGTGCCTCCGTGTCCGTGGCGGGTGCGGTAAGTTTCATCGGTCTGGTGGTGCCCCATGTGACCCGGGCGCTGGTTGGGGTGGATTACCGCTGGGTGATTCCCTGTTCGGCGGTGCTGGGGAGCTTGCTCATGACGCTTGCCGATTTGGCGGAACGGATGGTTAACCCCCCGGTGGAAACGCCGGTAGGGTCCATTATTGCCTTGCTGGGTGTGCCCTTCTTCCTGTATCTTACCC
>JAEWAA010000543.1 GCA_023391955.1 Bacillota bacterium
ATCGAGGAGCTGGAGCCGGTGCGGCGGGGCCCCTATACCGGGTCCATCGGGTGGATTGACTACAACGGCAACATGGAATTTAATATAGTTATCCGCACGCTGCTGGCCCTGGAGGGTCAGGCATATGTGCAGGCAGGAGCGGGAATTGTTATCGACTCGGTGCCGGAGCGGGAGTACAAGGAGTCCCTCTCCAAGGCCAAGGCTTTGTGGAAGGCTGTGGAGTACAGTGAGCGGCACCGCTTGTGGGAGGAAGACCATACGAAGAAGGGGGCGGACAACAATGATTCTGGTGATTGATAATTATGATTCCTTTACCTACAATTTGGTGCAGTACCTGGGGGAACTGGGTGAGGAGGTGCAGGTGCGCCGCAATGACGAAATCGGCCTCGAGGAAATAGCGGCGCTTAAGCCGGACCATATTCTGATTTCGCCGGGGCCGTGCACCCCGAATGAGGCGGGAATCAGCCTGGCTCTGATCGATCGGTTCAAAGGAGAGCTTCCCATTCTCGGCGTTTGTCTGGGGCATCAATCCATCGGCCAAGCCTTCGGCGGCGATGTAATCCGTGCGGAACGGCTGATGCACGGCAAAACCTCCCAGATCCACCATGACGGCAAGGGGCTGTTCCGGGATTTGCCCAATCCGTTTACGGCTACCCGCTACCATTCGCTCATCGTGAAGCGGGAAACCCTTCCCGATTGCCTGGAAATCACCGCCTGGACGGACGAAGGGGAGATTATGGGCCTGCGGCATAAGGAATATGCCATTGAAGGCGTGCAGTTCCATCCCGAATCCATCATCACCCAGAACGGGCATAAGATGCTGGCCAACTTCCTGGGACATCCCGCATCGCAAGGAGCCAAGTAAATGATAATTGCTATGAACGGCGCCTTGTGCGCCTCGGATAAGGCCGTGATCTCCGTATACGATCACGGTTTTCTGTATGGAATGGGTGTGTTTGAAACCTTTCGCACTTATGGTGGACGTCCCTTCCTGCTGCCGGAGCATCTGGAACGGCTTGCCGCCGGTGCACGTGAGCTGGGCATTCCGTATGAACCGGACCCGGTCCGGCTTGCCGCGTTGGTGACGGAGCTGCTTCAAGCCAACAATCTGGGGGATGCTTACTTCCGCTTGAGCGTGTCGGCGGGAGAGGAGCCCTTGGGCCTGCCCGGGGACAGCTACAGCCGCCCCGCCGAGATCCTGTATGTGAAGCCGCTGCCGCCGGAGCGAGATGCTGTTTCGTGGGCAGCCGGACGGCCGCTTCAGCTGCTGGAGACCCGCAGGAATACGCCGGAGGGTGAACGGCGGCTGAAGTCCTTTCATTATATGAACTCCATTTTCGGCAAAAGAGAGCTTGCCCGTTATCCCTGGGCCCAAGGGGCGGAAGGGGTGTTTCTGGACGATTGCGGCTTTATCTCCGAAGGCACCGTCAGCAATCTGTTCTTCATACAGGGGGATACGCTGTATACTCCCGCCGCCGAAACCTGCATTCTGGAAGGCATCACCCGGGATTGGGTGCTCCGCCATGCTGCCGAAGCCGGGCTGGAAGTGGAGGAGGGCTTTTACACCTGGGAAATGCTGCTGGAGGCGGATGAAATCTTTCTGACCAACTCCATACAGGAATTGGTGCCGGTTACCCGTCTTTACGATCCTGAAGGCAACGGGCTGATCATCAGCGGAGGCACAGCGGGGGAACGGACTCTTGAGCTGGCAGCCCGGTACCGCCGCGCAGCGGAAGCGGAAGGGGGCGGGCAATGAGCGCGCGTTTCCTGGCCTGCCGCGGCAGAAGGCTCCCTTTGGGGGAGCGGACTCTTATTATGGGCATATTGAATGTGACGCCGGACTCCTTCTCGGACGGGGGGCGGTATGATACGGTGGAGAGAGCGTTGGCCCAGGCCCGCAGGCTGGTGGAGGATGGAGCGGATATTCTGGATATCGGCGGCGAATCCACCCGTCCCGGGTCGGCGGCGGTTTCCTTGGAGGAGGAGCTTCAGCGGATTATTCCGGTTATTGAGGCGGTCTCCCGGGAACTGCACACCCCTATCTCCGTGGACACCTACAAGCCGGAGGCGGCTAAGCTGGCTCTGGAGGCAGGGGCGTCAATCATCAATGATATCTGGGGCTTCCGCAGGGACCGGAGGATGGCGGAGGTGGCCTCCGCATACGGCTGTCCGGTGGTGCTGATGCATAATCGGGTGAACCCGGTGTACGGGGATTTCCTGGAGGATGTGAAGCGTGATCTGCTTGAATCTGTGGGCATTGCCAAGGAAGCAGGAGTGGACCCTTCCCGGATCATTCTCGATCCGGGCATCGGCTTCGCCAAAAACCAGGCGGAAAATCTCTATATGCTCCGCCATCTGGGTGAGCTTGCCGCGCTGGGCTATCCGGTGCTGCTCGGCACCTCCCGCAAGCGGGTGATCCGCAACGTGCTGGATGTGGGAACTGATGAAGCGGATTCTGGAACAGCGGCGACTGTTGCATGGGGAATCGCCCAGGGTATGAATATAATGAGAGTCCATGATGTGCTGGGCATGTCCCGGGTAGCCCGGATGACCGATGCCATTCTCCATGCGGACTTGCGGAATACCGATTAGACAAACAGTTCAGTCAGGAGGCGGCAAGGGTTGGATAAGATGGTTTTGAACGGCATGGAGTTTTTCGGCTACCACGGCGTATTTGCGGAGGAGAATAAGCTGGGGCAGCGCTTTTACATTGATGTGGAAATGATTCTGGATCTGCAGGAGGCCGGCCGGCTGGATGACCTCTCGCTTACGGTCAACTATGCAGAGGTTTACGGCGTGGTGAAAGGGATTGCCGAAGGTCCCCCTTTTAAGCTGATTGAGGCGCTGGCCGAACGAGTTGCATCTGATCTTCTGCAAACTTATACTAGTATTTATGAAATTGCCGTGCGGGTGACCAAGCCCCATCCTCCGTTTGAAACCCATTTTGACGGGGTCACGGTACACATTCATAGAAAGCGGGCATAGACGCTGCATGAATCAGGCACAACAAGAGTGGACAACGGCATACATTGGACTAGGCTCCAATTTGGGGAACCGGGAAGCTTGGCTGGCCGGGGCCGTCGGCCTGTTGGACGGACATCCGGAGGTCAGGCTTGCGGCAAGCTCCGCCATATACGAAACCGAACCGGTGGGCTATGTGGACCAGCCGGTTTTTTTGAATATGGCCCTCCGTGTGGAGACGCGGCTTCTGCCGGAGCAGCTGCTGGCCTTCATGATGGAGGTGGAGCAGCAGCTGGAGCGCAAGCGCGAGATCCGCTGGGGCCCCCGGACGATAGATCTGGATATGCTCTTGTATGGGGATTGCCGGATGGACTCCCCTGCATTAACCTTGCCTCATCCCCGGATGCTGGAACGGGCTTTTGTCCTGGTCCCGCTGCAGGATGTGCTGCTGCCCGAACCATGCCTCCAGGCGGAGCTGATTCGCGAGACACTGGACACGCTGGAAGGAAAGGAGGGCGTCAAACGATGGAAAGACAAGCTTTAGCATACCGGATACGCGCATTCCGCAAATTAAAAGGATTAACCCAATCGGATCTGGCGGATCGGCTGGGAGTGTCGTTGGCCATCGTAGGCACCATTGAACGGGGAACCCGCCGGGTGGACGAGCGTATGCTCGCCCGGATATCGGAAGCTCTGCAGGTGGATATCGACGAGCTGCTCCCTCCCGGTTCCGCGATGAAAGGAGACGCATAATGCTCAAAATCGGCAATGTGGCGGCAAAGAATAACGTGGTACTGGCTCCCATGGCCGGTGTGTGCAATCCGGCTTTCCGGCTGATCGCCAAGGAATTCGGCTGCGGTCTGATCTGCGCCGAGATGGTCAGCGACAAGGCGATTCTCCACGGCAATAAACGCACCATGGAGATGCTGTATGTGGATGAGCGGGAGAAGCCTCTCAGCCTGCAGATTTTTGGCGGTGACAAGGAGACGCTGGTGGAAGCGGCACGGTTTGTGGACCAGAATACCGATGCGGATATCATCGATATCAATATGGGTTGTCCGGTTCCCAAGGTAACCAAGTGCGACGCCGGCGCCAGATGGCTCTTGGACCCGTCCAAAATTGAAGAGATGGTTTCGGCCGTGGTGGAGGTTGTGGACAAGCCCGTTACGGTTAAGATGCGCAGCGGCTGGGATGAAGATCATATCTATGCGGTCCGCAATGCCCAAGCGGTGCAAAATGCTGGAGGGCAGGCGGTGTCCGTTCACGGGCGGACCCGGGTGCAAATGTACACGGGACATGCGGATTGGGATATTATCCGTGAGGTGAAGCAAGCTGTATCCATTCCTGTCATCGGCAACGGAGATGTTTTCACACCTGAGGATGCCAAGCGCCTCCTGGAACATACCGGCGCAGACGGCGTGATGATCGGCCGTGGGGCCTTGGGCAATCCGTGGATGCTTTACCGTACGGTGGCGTATCTGACGGAGGGTGTGCTTCCGCCGGAGCCTCTGCCTGAGGAGAAAATCCGCATTGCCATCCTGCATATGGACCGGCTTGTGGCGCTGAAGGGCGAGCATGTGGCCGTGAAGGAGATGCGCAAGCATTTGGCCTGGTACTTGAAGGGTCTTCCCGGCGCGGCGCGGGTGAAGGATGTCATTATGGAAATGACGGAGCGGGACCTGATGGTAGCTGTACTGGAAGATTTTGTGTCCAGGCTGGGTGAACAACCGGCAGCTGCGGAGGACGGAGAAGACGTCGTTGTCCACTAGGATTACCGTTCTTTTCCTGTCATTGACATTTGGAAACCGTTGCAATATAATCATTCAATAATCAAGGCGCATCAAGCCGCTTTTCTTCGTGGTTGGACATCCTTGTCCCCTTGTCATTTTCATGCGACTTTACAATATAGTTATAATATTGAACCGTTTGGCTACGAAACGGCGAGGCGGCTCCAGTGAGTTCATACGTACAGGGAACACGTTCCACAGGTATGAATAATATTCACACGACGGGAGAACAGATGGAATGAGCGAGAAAGAAATTATCCTTACTCCGGAAGGTCTGAAGAAACTGGAGGAGGAGCTGGAGCATCTGAAGTCCGTCAAGCGCCGCGAGGTTGCGGAACGGATCAAGGTGGCCATCGGCTACGGCGACATCAGCGAGAACTCCGAGTATGATGATGCCAAGAACGAGCAGGCTTTTGTGGAAGGGCGCATCATTACCCTTGAGAAGATGCTCCGCAATGCGCGCATTATCAATAACGAGGATGTGGACTTGAACGCCGTCAGCATCGGTTCTATCGTCACGCTGAAGGATATGGAGTTCGGCGATACCGTGGAATACACCATCGTGGGCACCGCTGAATCCGATCCCTTCCAGAACAAGATCTCCAATGAAAGCCCGGTAGGCAAGGCGATCCTGGGCAAGCAGAAGGGATCACTGGTGGAAGTGAGCGTTCCCGCAGGCACCATCCAATACGAGATCATCGATATCAAAAAATAAAACATGGCTTACCTCATTCAAGGCCGATTCCGTCACAGGGACCGGCCTTATGAAGCGTAAAGAGGGGAAACCCTCATTTTGGCGCTATTGGGGAACGATTGGAATCCATAGGGGAGTGAATGAAAGTTAATGAGTCAGGAACTGGAATTAAACGAGCATGAACTGTTGGTCATCCGCCGCAACAAGCTGGACGAGCTGCGCAATCTGGGCATCGATCCCTTCGGCGCGAAATTTGAGCGCACCCATAACGCCGCCGATATTCTGGCCGCGTATTCCGAGCTGTCCGCCGAAGAGCTAGACGAGAAAAACGTCGAGGTTGTGATTGCCGGCCGTCTTATGCAGAAACGCAGTATGGGCAAGGCTTCCTTCGCCCATGTTACCGATCTCACCGGACGCATCCAGATCTACGTCCGCAAGGACTCGGTCAGCGAGACGGAATACAGCGCCTTCGATATCCTGGACATCGGTGATATTATCGGAGTAAAGGGTCATGTCTTCAAGACCAAAACCGGAGAAACCTCCGTGAAGGCCAGCGCGCTCACGGTTCTGTCCAAGTCCCTGTACCCCCTGCCGGACAAGTTCCACGGCCTGAAGGATGTGGAAATGCGCTACCGCCAGCGTTACGTGGACCTGATCATGAGCGATGACGTGAAGCGTACCTTTGTTGCCCGTTCCATGATCATTACTGCCATGCGCTCCTATTTGGACTCCAAGGGATATCTGGAAGTGGAAACACCGACTCTGCATGCTATTGCCGGCGGTGCGGCTGCCCGTCCCTTCATTACCCATCACAATGCGCTGGACATGCAGCTGTATATGCGGATTGCCATTGAGCTGCATCTCAAGCGGCTGATTGTCGGCGGCCTGGAGAAGGTCTATGAAATCGGCCGGGTGTACCGGAACGAAGGCATCTCCACTCGCCATAATCCGGAGTTTACGATGATCGAATTGTATGAGGCGTATGCGGATTACAAGGATATCATGTCTTTGGTTGAAAATATGATTGCCCATATTGCCCAAGAAGTGCTGGGCAGCACCAAAATCAACTATCAAGGCGTAGAGGTGGATCTGACGCCGCAATGGAAGCGGATTTCCATGGTGGATCTGATCAAGGAAGTGGTTGGTGTTGATTTCAACGTCCACATGACGGATG
The DNA here is from genome assembly GCA_023391955.1 of Bacillota bacterium. GTDB lineage: Bacteria > Bacillota > Bacilli > Paenibacillales > NBRC-103111 > Paenibacillus_AR. The sequence goes on from JAEWAA010000543.1 coordinate 6,617, forward strand.
AAGAGGCACATGCCATTGCCAAGGAGCATAAGGTTCCTGTAGAGCCCCACATGACCTTCGGCCATATTGTGAACCAGTTCTTCGAGACCTTCTGTGAAGAGACCCTGATTCAGCCTACATTCGTAACCGGGCATCCGGTGGCCATTTCGCCTCTGGCCAAGAAGAATGATGCCGATCCGCGGTTTACCGACCGGTTCGAGCTGTTTATTGTGGCCCGTGAGCATGCCAATGCCTTCACGGAATTGAATGATCCTATTGACCAGCGGCAGCGTTTTGAAGCGCAGCTTGTGGAGCGCGAAGCCGGCAACGACGAAGCGCATGAAATGGATGAGGACTTCATCCGCGCGCTGGAATACGGCATGCCGCCGACAGGCGGTTTGGGCATCGGCATCGACCGTCTGGTAATGCTGCTGACCGACAGCCCGTCTATCCGGGACGTATTGCTCTTCCCGCTGATGCGTGACCGTACAGGTGAATAACAAGCTGTTAGGATAAGGGGCGCCCTCGGGCGCCTTTTTATGTTGGCGGAGCAGGCCCTGCAGTCAAAATGTTTTTTGATTGTGGGGCTTGTTTTTCTGCCTAGAGTATGTTACATTAATGTTCGCTCGCTTCCACGGTAACACCGGAACGAGCGGAAGCCACAAAAATCAACAAAATGCGAGAAAAAAAAGCTTGCATTCATGGGTGATAATGTGGTATATTAAAAAAGTCGCCTCTTGAAGAAGAGAACGGCGAAGAAACAAACAAGCTCCTTGAAAACTGAACAACGAGCAGCAAAACAATGAAGCCAAACGTTTGAACAATTGAGCAATCAGCTCTAACATAACGGTCTTCGGACCACTTTTATGGAGAGTTTGATCCTGGCTCAGGAC
>JAEWAA010000589.1 GCA_023391955.1 Bacillota bacterium
ACAAAAAGGTGGACCTGATCTACCTGTGTTACCCCAACAACCCCACCGGCATGACCTTGTCCAAGGAAGAGCTGAAGAAGTGGGTGGATTATGCCCGCGCCAACAAGTGCGTGATCCTGTATGATTCCGCCTATGAGGCATATATCCAAGAGAAGGATGTACCGCGGAGCATCTACGAAATTGAAGGCGCCAAGGAAGTGGCCATCGAGTTCCGCAGCTTCTCCAAAACCGCCGGCTTTACCGGCGTTCGCTGCGCCTACACCGTTGTGCCGAAGGAGCTCCTGGCTTACGACGAGGACAACAATGCGGTAGTGGTCAACGAGCTGTGGAACCGCCGCCAGACCACCAAGTTCAACGGCTGCTCCTACATCACCCAAAAGGGTGCCGCTGCCGTTTATTGTCCGGAAGGACAGGCGCAAATCGCCAAGCTGGTGGAGCATTACATGACCAATGCGAAGATTATCCGCGAGGGTATCGCCGCTTTGGGCATTGAGGTATTCGGCGGCGTCAACGCTCCGTATATCTGGCTGAAAACTCCGGAGGGTATGGGTTCCTGGGAATTCTTCGACAAGCTGCTGACCCAGGCGCATATCGTTGGCACACCGGGTGTAGGCTTCGGTCAAAGCGGCGAAGGCTACTTCCGCCTCACCGCCTTCGGCAGCCGCGAGAATACCGAGAAGGCTGTGGAGCGTTTCCAAAACTTGCGCTTCTAAGATAGGATATCCCCTTCTACAAGACAAGCTCTCCTTTGCGGAGAGCTTGTTTTTTATTTCGGGAGACTTTTGCTTTAACCATTTGTTGCCATGCTGCAGGGAAGGCCGTATGAGATAATAGTGGCAGTTGTTCTATGTAAAAAGGGGATAGGTGCCATGAGCTGGATCATAAGAGAAATGCGGGTGCCGGAGGATTATGAGAGGGTGGCGGAGCTTTTGAGCACCTGGCAATCCGACCCGGTTACCGTTGACCGGATGAAGGCGGAGGACGCCATTATTCCGGTTAAGGGTCAATTGAAGCAAAACGATAACAATGAGCTGTGCGGGTATGACCGTGTCCGGTGGGTGGCGGTTAAGGAGGAGACCGGCGAAGCCTGCGGATACGCCGTTGTGGTCCGGGCAGGCTGGGATGCCCCCGGAGATCTGTTCCTTACCCTGGTGGTTCATCCGGGAGAGACGGGGCAGGGAGCGGGACAGGCGCTGTACCGGACAGCGGAGCAATGGGCGGAGAACGTCGGCGCCTCTCTCTTCAAGCTCTCGGTGCGGGAGGAGGATCAGCGGGCCATAGCTTTTGCCGAAAAGCGGGGATTTAAGATGAGTCGCAGGACCTTCGAATCCAAGCTGGATGTGGCAGAGTATAACGGCCCCTCTTCGGTGGATAGGCGCCATGCCTTAGAAGAGGAAGGCATACTCTTCTGCAGCTTACAGGAGCTGCCGGGGGAAGAGGAGGAGCGTAAGCTGTACGCTCTTTGCCAGCAAACCCAGCCGGATATTCCCGGCTTCTCGGGAAAACCGCCCATGTACGAGTGGTGGCGCAAATGGACCCTAGAGGCAGACGGAGCCGCGCCGGAGCTTATTTTGCTGGCTTGCCACGGGGAGCGGATCGTGGGTATGGTGCAGCTGTTGTGGAACAAAAGCTCCTTGTCTATGTACCATGAATATTCCTGCGTGGACAGGGAGTACCGTGGCCGGGGGATTGCCCTAGCCCTCAAGCTTATGGCCATCGAAAAGGCCAGGGAATGGAAAGCCATTTACCTGCGCACCCATAACGATTCCATGAACGGCCCGATGCTGCATATCAACCGGGATGTGCTGGGTTTCCAAGCAGAGCCGGGTTTTTATTGGATGGAAAAAAATCTTCGGCCTTGACTTCTTTTGTCGAACATGGGATAATTCTTTTAACCAAATAGCACCTTTAACGGACAGTCCCGTGAGACTGGCAAGGTGAACGATTTCGAAGGATGGGGCGCTGCCTCATCTGTCAAGTTGTGTGCGCAAGAGGATGGTTGTATCCGGTCATGGATCCATCTGTCTTTCTATGCGGACGCAGCTGGAATCCGACCTTCATCAACTCACCCCTGCCGTTAGCGGCAGGGGTTTTCTTGTGCCCTAATGACCAACAATAGGAGGAGATCATGATGCTCATGCAGGAGGAGCATGTGCTGCTGGATGAAACGGCCATCAGACGGGCCTTAACACGGATCGCCCACGAAATTTTGGAGCGCAACCGGGGAGTGGACAACAGCATGCTGATCGGTATCCGCACCAGAGGGATTTATGTGGCCCGGCGGATTGCCGAGCGGATTCAGGAAATCGAGGGTGTCCCCATCGGTGTCGGAGAGGTGGACGCCAGCTCCTACCGGGATGATATCCGGCGCGGTGTGGTTGGACCACGGATTCAGGCGGACAACCTGTCCATAGAGGGAAAAAAGCTGATTTTATGTGACGATGTGCTGTATACCGGACGGACAGTGCGCGCAGCCATGGATGCGCTGATGGACTGCGGCCGGCCCGAAATGATCCAGCTGGCTGTGCTGGTGGACCGGGGGCACCGGGAGCTGCCCATCCGACCGGATTATGTAGGCAAGAATGTGCCAACCTCAAGATTGGAATCGGTGGAAGTGCAGCTGGCCGAAGTCGACGGCAAGGATCAGGTCATCATTCAAAGGAGGCAGCAATTATGATTCAATTGGCGACGGAGAAGCATTTGTTGGGTTTGAAGGGGGTTCCCGCCTCGGAGATTAACGCCATTCTGACCCGGGCCGTATTCTGGGAGCAGTACCCTGCCAAGGCGACTTCCATTCTGCAGGGGAAGTTTGTAGCCAACATGTTCTTCGAAAACAGCACCAGAACACGCTTCTCCTTCGAAATGGCCCAAAAGCGGCTGGGCGCCCAGGTTTTGAACTTCGCCGCAGCGGTTTCCAGCGTGCAGAAGGGTGAATCCATCTACGACACTGTACGGACGCTGGAATCCATGGGTATCGATGCCGGAGTCATCCGGATGAAACCCGAGGGTGTGCTGCAGACGCTGGCGGAGAAGGTGAAGATTCCTCTAATTAATGCGGGCGACGGCAACAACGAACATCCCACCCAGGCGCTCCTGGATTTTTATACAATGAAGAAGCAGTTTGGCGATCTGAAGGGTCTGACGGTCTCCATTATCGGGGATGTGAAGCACAGCCGTGTGGCCCGCTCCAATCTGTGGGGGCTGCAGGCGCTGGGCGCCAACGTGAAGTTCTGCGCACCGCCTAATATGCAGGCTCCGGAGCTGGCGGAATTCGCGCCTTATGTAAGCATCGAGGAGGCGCTGCTGTCGGATGTGGTGATGCTGCTGCGGGTGCAGCTGGAGCGTCACGAGGACGGGCTGTTCAACTCTGCCGCGGAATACCGGGAGCAGTACGGTCTTACCGTGGAGCGGGCCGACAAGATGCAGCCCCACACCATTATCATGCACCCTGCGCCGGTGAACCGGAATGTGGAGATCGACGACGAGCTGGTGGAATGCGACCGTTCGCGGATTTTTACCCAGATGGCAAACGGGGTGCCCATCCGCATGGCGGTTATTGAGCGGGCGCTGTCCTAAGCTTGAGGTACGGGATTACTGAAGCGGGTCTGTGAAACTGCGGCAGGATGGAAAAGTGTTGTATATCTACTGCATAAAGTGTATAATCTTTGCGATTAGCATTAATTTTATACGAAGTCATGTATATTCATACAAGTGGGGATCTGGAGCGGTTAAAAGAAAACATGCGAAGCAGGAAGCGGAAAAAATAGTAAGGAGGCCAAAATGGGAACCTGGATTATAAACGGCAAGGTCAACACCGGAGGCAATGAGCTGGCAGAGAAGCGGATTTATATCGAGCATGGGGTGATCTCCCGGATCGAGGATGTTTCCTCCGGGGAGTGGAACGGAGCGGAGGCAGGCGACGAGGTCATCGACGCAGGCGGCAGGCTGGTGGCGCCGGGCTTCATCGACATGCACACACACTTGCGCGAACCCGGCTTTGAGCATAAGGAAACCATCGCCACAGGAACCCGTTCGGCAGCCAGAGGCGGCTTTACCACCATCGCCTGTATGCCCAACACAAGACCGGTGACAGATAATCCGGAGACCATCAAGCTCATCCTGGAAAAAGCCCGGACGGAGGGCAACGGTGTGCGGGTACTGCCCTATGGAAGCATCTCCAAGCAGGAGCTGGGCCGGGAGCTGACGGACTTCACCGCCCTGAAGGAAGCCGGTGCGGTGGCCTTCTCCGATGACGGAGTAGGGGTCCAGAATTCCAAGATGATGAAGGACGCCATGCGGCTGGCCCAAAGCCTGGGTATGACGGTAGTAGCCCACTGTGAGGACGATTCCCTGCTGGAGGGCGCCGCGGTGACAGAGGGTGCCTTCGCTGCCAAACACGGGTTGAAGGGTATTCCCAACGAATCAGAGGCTATCCATGTGGGCCGGGACATTCTTCTGGCGGAAGCCACAGGGGTCCATTACCATGTCTGCCACGTAAGCACCGAGCAGTCCGTGCGGCTGATCCGCCAGGCCAAGGCGGTGGGCATCAACGTGACCGCAGAGGTTTGCCCCCATCACCTGATCCTCTCGGATGAGGATATCCCCGGAATGGACGCGGATTGGAAGATGAACCCTCCCCTGCGGACTCCGCGGGATGTAGTGGCAGTGCTGGAAGGGCTGGAGGACGGGACGATTGACATTATCGTCACGGACCATGCTCCCCACAGCCCCGAGGAAAAAGCCAAGGGTATGGCCCTTGCACCCTTCGGGATCGTCGGCTTCGAAACGGCCTTCCCGCTTCTGTACACCAAGTTTGTGCAAACCGGACGCTGGACTCTGGAATTCCTTTTGGAGCGTTTGACCGGCAAACCTGCGGAGGTTTTCGGGCTAAAGCAGGGCAAGCTGGAAGCAGGGGCGGACGCGGATCTGGTTCTGGTGGATCTGGACCGCACCACAGCCGTAGATGCGGCTGACTTCCTCTCCAAATCCCGGAACACCCCCTTCATCGGATGGGTGCTGGCCGGCTGGCCAGTGCTGACTATGGTAGCGGGGCAAACGGTATGGCAGGACGGGAAAACGGCTGTCCGCGCATAAGCTGCTTCACGAAAAACGGCCAGGGCGCATCTGGGATGAGCCCGGCCGACACATAGGAATAGAGAAACGCTCCAAACTTTTTCGATAA
>JAEWAA010000606.1 GCA_023391955.1 Bacillota bacterium
GACCAAACTGAACCTGCCGCCGAAGGGCATGACGGTCAACATCTCGCGGATCACCACCCCGACCGGTGTCGGCAACCAGGCCGCCGAGAACACGCCGGTGACCAACACCCCGGAGATCGACGACACCCTTCTGACCATCCCGGTGCAGACGGCGGCCGGCTCGCAGACCCTGTCCCGGCAGGCAATCGACCGGGGCCTGGGTGTCGAGGACGTGACGATGTCGGACATGCAGCGCCGGTACGCCACCAACCTCGACTCGACCGTCATCAACCAGGTGCCGGGCGGCCTGTCGAACATCTCGCAGACCATCACCGTGGACGACGCCACCCCTTCCGGCTCCAAGCTGTACCCGAAGATCCTCCAAGGTGCGTCCCAGTCGGAGGCGGCGCTGCTCGGCCAGGCCAACCCGGATCTGGTCGTCATGCACTCCCGCCGCTGGTACTGGCTGCAGTCGCAGCTGGTGTCCACGTGGCCGCTGATCGGTCAGCCCGGCATCCCGGCGCAGAACGGCGGCGTGAACTACGCCGAGCGGTACGGCGGTGGCTTCCGGGGTCTGCTGCCGAACGGCATGGCGGTCATCGCCGACAACAACATCTCGACCACGGTGGGGGCCACCACCCAGGACGAGATGTTCGTGGTGCCGTCCGAGGAGTCGTACTTGTGGGAGGACCCGGACGCGCCGCAGTTCGTGCGGGTCGACCAGGCCAGCGCGAAGAACCTGTCGATCGACCTGGTGCTGTACGGGTACTTCGCGTTCACCATGGCGCGGTACACCAACAGCCACCAGCGGCTGTCCGGCACCATGCTGGTTCAGCCGACCTTCCAGGGCAGCTGACAGCCATGGCGCGTTCGGACATCATCCACGAGTTCAACGGCAACCTCAGCGGCGGCAATTACGCCGGTCCGTGGATCGACACGGCCGAGGTCAACGCGATCATCGTGTCGTGGACCGACTTCGGTGGACTCGGCAACACCGGCGAGATCCAGCACTCCGTCGACGGCTCCACGGCGATGCGCACGGTCACCGTCGGGGTCGGCCAGGAGGTCGTACTGCCGGCGCGATTCTTCCGGTTCCGGTTGTCCACGGGCGGTTCCGGTGAGAGTCCGCTCCAACTGAGTATCCGGCGGGTGCGCTGATGGCCACCCTGGCGGCGTATGCGCCCGGCCGGACGCCGGAGCTGGTGCCGCTGTCGACCGCGCAGGCCGGCAACGGCGTGTCGACGAACATCGCCGACCGCGGGCCGTCCCACAAGGGCGGCATCGTGCGGATCAACGCGGCGGCCGGGGCCACCCCGACCTGCACGTACCTGATCGAGGTGTCGGCGGACGGGGTGGTGTGGACGGCGGCGACGTACGCCGACATCGCCACCCCGACCGTCAACTCCACCGCCACGTTCGTGATCACCACGACCTCGACGGTGCAGAAGATCGTCAAGCAGCCGGCACCGTGGCGGTATCTGCGGGTGACCTACTCCGCGAACACGAACGTCACCAACACCACCGAGCTGCTGTACGACGACACGCAGACCCCGCCGTGGTCCTGATCGAGGGAGCAGACCGGATGACGCAGGACAAGAACAAGCCGGCGGATCAGCCGTACGTCGACACCACACCGGCGTGGGCGACCGGGCCGACCGACGTGCCGGCGGCGGGCAGCGACCCGGACTCGCGGCTGCGTGAGCTGAAGGGGCAGATGGCCCGCGCGGAGTCGACCGGGGACAGCAGCGCCGTCGACCGGCTGCGGAAGGAGATCACGAAGGTGCGCCAGGAACACCCGGCGACGGCCAAGACGCCGCAGCAGCGCGCCGCGGAGGCCCGGCGGGAGGCCGCGCAGGGCGACCCGGACGCCCGCACGAGAGCCCCGCAGGGTCGTACGGCGAGCCCGGCCGGGCGGACCCCGACCGGGGGCAGCTCGGGGGCGGCGCCGTCGACCACCGGCGGCAGCTCGGCCACCGGGTCCGGCGGCTCCAGCGGCTCGGGTGCCACCGGCAAGAGCGGCACCGGCGCCGGGGACAAGCCGGTGGGCAAGGACAAGTAGCCGATGGGCATGACCCGGGTGCAACGCGGCGTGCCAGCGCAGCTGACGCGCACGTTCTACGTGGGCGAGACACCGACCGACGTCATGGGCGACGTCACGGTCACCGTGACCCGTCTCGACGGCACGGCCGTGGTGTCCGGCACCGCGGCGCACCCGGGCCCCGCCGGCCAGTACACGTTCGCCGTGCCCGCGCAGATGCAGTTGGACGCCCTGGTCGTGAACTGGTCGGGCAGCCTCGGCCGATACCGGGACCTGCTGGAGATCGTCGGCGGGCACTACTTCGACCTCGCCGAGGCCCGGCAAGAGCACGGCCTGTCGCTGGCGCAGCACCCCACCGAGAAGCTGATCCGCAAGCGGCTGGAGGTCGAGGTCGAATGCGAGCGGATCTGCGGTCAGGCGTTCGTGCCGCGCTTCGAGCGGGCCGAGGTGCGCGGTGACGGCCGCGCCGCGCTGCTGCTGCCCCGCGTGCAGGTA
>JAEWAA010000070.1 GCA_023391955.1 Bacillota bacterium
GCTCTTGACGCCGGCCTGCTTCTGCTCCGCGGGTTCGATCGGCCCGTCATCCGTGTCCATCTCGTGAGCAAGGGCGCTCCGCAGTAGGTGGGGGCGCCGGTGCGCCCTGTTGCGTCCGTTCATAGAAACCCACCGCGCTCCGGCTCCTGATATGGGCTCCCTGCCTCGACCAACGGGGCACGGCGCCTTCTTTTCGGCAGGGCACGTTGCTGGTTCCGATCGCGGCTGTACACAGAACCGGGCGGAAGGGGCTGCCATCTCGACAGAATGGACGCATCCGGCCGAACTGTACCGCTCCCCCGTTCATCATCTGCCGATCTTCCAATCCGCTAACCCTTTGGTCTTTCTGCTGATTTCCAAGCCAGCGTCCAGAATTCTGCCGATGTGCCTGCCGATCTTTGTTCTGTCGGTAAACCTTTGATCACGCGAGGAATTGTTCTGCCACGGCCTGCCAACCTTGCCGATCCTCGCCGCAGCGTCGAAAATGATCACTGTATTTTAGGAGGAGGCTTGCAGTTCGGCGCAGAGAACGTGCCCGCTGTCCGCCCGCGCTGACAAGCTGTGATCATGAAAGCCAGGGCATTTTGCTCCGTAACGAACTCATATCCGCGCCCTACCAAACCCTCAGCGGCTACCCGCAGCGGCGCCCGTCGGTACGCCTCCGGGTAGCGCCCAGGCGCTGGTGAATGATCTGGGAAAGCTACCGCCTGACGCGAGAACGCTGGATGCTCACTCAAGGTTTAACTCGATGCTTAGCCGGATCAAAGCGCACAAGATGAGGCAAATTTACTTTGGGATCAAACTTGTCCACCACCTGCTTGAGAGTAGACATATTGAACTTTTTGGTATAGCGGCCGCCCTCGCCTAGTTCCGTTGTGAGGCTATGCCCAACTACTTTGGAGATGTGAACGGATTTCGCCTGTGTGTCTTCAAGGAAGGTGCGGAACGAGGCCCGCAATGCATGGAAGGGGCGCGATTCATCGTAAATGCCGGTCTGACGACAGTATTCGGTAAACCTCTGTGTGTAATAGTGAGAATATTTTTTATCCGGTCCGCCACGCTTCAGAGTCGACCAAAGATGGTCATCCGATTTTCTACGGAAAATGGAGACATAATCGAGAAAGCCGAGCGAGATTATGTATGAGTGGATCGGAACTCGCCGCTCGCCAGCCTCCGTCTTTACGTGATTCCCATTTTCAGAATGAATGTTGATGAACCAGATGCCATCTTCTTCTTGGATGTCCGACGCGCGAAGTTGAGCGATTTCCTCTTGGCGAAGACCATGGTACGTAGCGAGTAGAGGAAGCCAATAGTAAGCGTCGTAGACCAATGCAGTTCCCGGCTTCGCGCGGCGACTCAGATCACAGCCAGTCCAAATCGGCGTGTTAAACAGGGCTTGCAGATCTTCAGTCTCCCACATCCAGCGTTTCACTTCTGAACGACCGTAGCGATGCCCCTGGAAATGGTTCGCTCCCCTATAACCGTAATCCTCGGGCCGCTCCTTCACCCAGGAGAACAGGCCGGACAGCGCCGACATATGCCGTTTGATGGTCTTCATTGCTAGGCATTCGGGCGGATTCTCCCCGCTCTCGACCAGCGCCTTTACGCGCTTGACAGCATCGCGCATCGGCACCCTCCAATCAGGGGACCGCCCGTGCATGCGCGGAAGATGCTCCAAGGCAACCTTGAAGCTGCGCGCCTCGTCCTCGCCGTAGCCATTGATCGGACGGTCGCCCGCAAACTCAATGAGGAGACGGATCGTCATGGCGTTCTGCAACTTCGTCTGGTTTGTCCAGCGGTCAGATTTGGCCAGCGACGACATCATGTACCGCTCATACTCTGCATGAACCTCCGACAGGAGCTTCCCGCGTTCCTGACAGGTCGGCGCCGCTATGGGGGCTTCAACCTTCTCTGCGGTTCCCGGAGTCACGATGGCGGGCGTCAAGGGCATGTCCAGGGTGGGGTCATCGGCTGGGAAGGCGCCGTAATCTCCGCGCTCCCGACGGGCATTGATCCCATGCACTTCTGCCAATGTTCGCAGCACCGAGCGTCGAAGCAGGTTCCGCGCGGAAACGTCAAGCGGAACCCCAGAGGCGTGCTCGCCAAGCAAGCGCTCCACGACGCCATCCGCCAGTTCGAGGTCATTCCTACGGACCGCCTGCGTCATGTAGTGGGACAGACCCGCAAAGTAGGCCGCGCGCCGTGCCGGTGTGGCGAGATCTGGCGGGGGCACGCCGTCCGTTGCCGTAGATGCGCCCGCGGCCGGCGCATCGCCAGACGAGCGTCGGCCAAGAGGATGCTCCTCGATCAGGTCTTCATCTGGAACCGAAGGCATTTCGCTGAGTGCCATCAGATCGGCCAGGGAGGATCCAGCCAAGCCCGTCGGGTTCGACGCGGGAAGCGTTCCGAAGGCCGCGCTGGGCGCCGTCGGGCGCGACGCGCGCTCCATCTCGCCTTCAAGCACCAGTTCGTTGCGCAGGTTGACCATCAGCGTGCGGACGGTGAGAGCAGACGGCGGCGCTTCCATAAGCATGACCTCTTCCAACGCGAGATCGAGCGCAAGAGCCCGTCGAATGGCCATGCGTCGGTCGCCCGTCCTGAGCGACATCTCGTATGTCGTCCGATGATCGCCGCAGGGAAGAGCGCGCGGGCAGCGTCGCCGCCAATACCAGATTCCGGAACGCAGAGAGAGGTGGGCCATCTTCGCCACGCTCGGTCACTCCAGGCCGGCCGGGGTGCGCGATGTGCGACAGCGTTGCGAGTCAGTTTCGCACACGCCCGGCGTTGCGGGGTGTGCGCCGCCCGTAAGTTCCTGAAAGTGCTGGCCGTTTGGAGAAGGTGGTTGGGGGACTAGGATTCGAACCTAGGCTGGCGGAGTCAGAGTCCGCTGTCCTACCGCTAGACGATCCCCCAGACCGTCACCGGG
>JAEWAA010000126.1 GCA_023391955.1 Bacillota bacterium
GGAAGGACAAGAGCGCTACGTGCTGCTGGAGCTGAAGGTCATGGCGGACGTAGGGCTTGTGGGTTTCCCCAGCGTCGGCAAATCCACCCTCTTGTCCATGGTATCGGCAGCCCAGCCCAAAATCGGCGCATACCATTTCACCACATTAACGCCTAATCTGGGTGTGGTGGATTTGGAGGAAGGCCAAAGCTTCGTTATGGCTGACCTTCCAGGTTTGATTGAAGGCGCGCATACCGGAATCGGGCTTGGACACGAGTTCCTGCGCCATGTGGAACGGACCCGCGTTATTGTCCATGTGGTGGACATGTCCGCCAGCGAAGGCCGCGATCCTTACGAGGATTGGGTAAAGATCAACGACGAGCTGAAGCTTTACAATGTAAAGCTGGAGCGCCGGCCCCAACTGGTGGTCGCCAACAAAATGGACATCCCCGAAGCGGCGGAGCATCTGGAGATCTTCAAGCGCAAGCTGGAAGAGGAACATGGGATTACTGAGGTTATCCCGATTTCGGCTGCTTCCCGCCAAGGGGTGCGTGAGCTGATCTACCGGATCGCCCAGATGCTGGCGGTGGTACCGGAGGAGCTGGAAGAGGAGAAGGAAGAAAACCCGGTTCAGGAACGGGTGGTTTATACCTTCACCAAGCAGAAGGACCCCAAGGACTTCAGCATCGAAGTGGATGAGGATGGAGTGTTTGTCGTAACGAGTGAGAACATCGAAACAATGATGCGCCGCTTCAACTTCGCTTCTGAAGATACGGTGCTCCGTTTTGCACGGACGCTGCGGAAGATGGGTGTGGACCAGGCTTTGCGTGACCGCGGAGCCAAGGACGGGGACACTGTCCGGATCGGCAAGTTTGAATTTGAGTTTAGCGAAAAGGGCTGAGGATGAGGCAATTTTGTCTTCGGCTCAGCTATGGAAGACCTCCGGGCGGGTACTGGGGGTCTTTTTGTTGTTCCGGAAATAGGCGTGTCCGGAGCGACTGCGAATATTGCTCCTGGGTGCGGGGTAAACCATTCGTCTTTTTCCCCAGCTTTTCCTCAAAAGCAGGATAAACGTCCAAAAAGAATGGCGGAACATCAACAATCCCAGGAAGAACGTTGAACTTTCTGTGACATCGTTGTATATTTGAAGTGTGAGGAATACTCACATATAATAAAGAATATCTGATTAGGAATCCAAAAATCGTAACTTAATCTCTTCTGTCATGTCATATATATGGATAATTATAGTAATTAGACGGGTGACCGTCCCACGTGAATGTCCGGTTAAAGGAGGCTACTACATGAAACAGTGGATAAAAGCGGTGGGCACCACCAAGAAGGAAGCCCGGAACCTCACCTATGACGAGGCTGTTGCCGCCGCTCATGCCATTGCACGGGGAGAATCCACAGAGGCGCAAACGGCTGCGTTTCTGACGGCTGTGCGGATGAAGGGGGAGACGGACGAGGAAGTAACGGCGTTTGTGGATGTCTTCCGGAGGTATTCGCTTCCATATGCATCCTTCTCCGAGTCCCTCAACTGCGCAGGCGTTTATGCTCCGCGTCAAATTCTGCCCGTTACCCTGCCGGTAAGCCTGCTGATGGCATCCGTCGGCTTCGCCCAGGTGCTGCATGGCAGCGGGGGAATGGTTACAGGACATGGGGCCACACTGGGCGGTTTGCTGCAGGGGCTGGGGGTACAGACGGATTTAGCGGCCAGCGATTGGGAAGCCGTGTTTGCCGCTGTGAAGATCGGTTATATCCGCACCGACAGAATGTGCCCGGCCCTTGGCGGCATCAGGCGGTTCCAGGAGGAGGTGGGGCTGGACACCTTCATGGGCCAGGTGGAGCGGATTCTCAATCCGGTCCATTCCCACCAGATGCTCATTGGCGCAGGGCAGCGGTTTTCCGTGGAAAGCCTGGTGCAGATTCTGCCCAAAGCAGGCATCAAAAAAGCTTTTATCGTACAGGGGATGGAAGGGTCAGAGGATCTCTCCATCGCCAAAAGCTCCACTATCCGGATTATTGCTGCGGATACGGATGAAACGGCTATTCTGGAGCCATCCACCTTCGGCTTTTCCGGATATGTGCTGGAGCCGGCTCCTCCAGGTCGCCAGCTGGAGCTGCTGGAGCGGCTTATCCAGGGGGATGATGCGTCGGAAATTACCAACGAGCGGGAACATGTCATTTACAATGCGGGCTTGCGGCTGTACTGGAATGAGAAGGTTTCCACCTACGAGGAGGGCTTCCAGCTGGCACGGGAGCTGTATGCCCGCAAGGAGGCGTGGAAAGTCCTGAAGAAGTGGCGGGACCTGGCGGCCGGTTACGCACCGGAGAGCTCCCGGTCGAAGAATGAGGCGGCAGGTGCGTGAACATCGCATGCTCACAGCAAAAGAGGGTCATGGAGCGGTACCCAGATCATGGAGGGGTTATGCCCGCCATCCGGGTCCTCGGTTTGCCCCGACAAGGTGGCGGTTCCCGCCCACAGTCCCCCTGCTGCGCCGAATTGCAGGTAATGCTCCAAGAGGCTCCGGTACACATAAGGGATATCCCGGTTCAGAATTTCATCCCGGGGGATCCAATGCAGCTCTCCCTCATCCGTGCGGGAGAGCTTATCTGTTTTGGCGCGGCCTGCGAACACGAACTGCTGCCGCAGATCAGTGCCGCTGAGCCGGGTGACGATGTACCGCAGCTCCAGCCCCTCAATATCCTCAGGCCGCAGCCCCGTTTCCTCCTCCACCTCCCGCAGACAGGCAGCAAGGGGGGCCGCCATTTCATACGGCTCCAGATGTCCGCCGATACCCGCCCATTGCCCCGGAGACAAGGTACGGTTGGGGGAACGCTTCATCATCAAGAGCCTGTCTTTATGGAACAGCATGGCTACGGCAATCAATCTCAGGGAATACATATCTGACCTCTCCTTAGATG
>JAEWAA010000139.1 GCA_023391955.1 Bacillota bacterium
CTCTCAACCATTCCCGTTCTTCCTTCAAATAATGAAACGGCCGCTCCCCAAACCATTCCATGGATAACCCATGACCAACTCTTAGCTCCGACAAGTATCGGAGAAGCGGCTTATAGGAGATGGCCCCTTCCCCTAATGCCACAATTCCCTGCCGCGAGCCAAAGGGGGAATACACATTATTCGGCTCAAAAACCGGCAAATAGGAAGCTGCCGTAATATTCTTCAGGTGAAGATGATACACGTCATCCTGCAAGGCATCATAAGCCTCCAAGGGTGGTGTGCCGCTCTCCCAGAGATGCAGGATATCCAGGTTAATTCTCACATTGGGCATATCTACCTTCTGCAGCAGCCATTCGGCGGACTCCAGCGTATCCGCCAGGGTATCGGGATGGGTCTCAACAACCAGAACCATATCCTCCTTCATAAGCTCTTCCGCTGCCCGCTGAAGCATCCGGCAGGTGCGCTCCTTATATTCCTCCGACGCAGTGGCGCTGGCCTTGCCGCCCGCAAATACCCGTATGTGGCGCGTACGGAACAATAGCCCCAATTGCAGCCATTCCGCAAGCTTCCGGTCCAGCTCCTTCTCATCAGCCTCCTCCGCACACCGGACAGCCTCCTCCGTATGGCCGCCTTCGGCCACCCGCAGGTAATCGCTGATCATGTTAATTGACAGTCCGCCGGCATACAGCTCCTCCACAAGAGCTGCCGCATGTTCCCGGGAGGCTTGCGCCATAGAGCGGGCATGAACCCCCCACAGCTCAATTCCCTGATAGCCTGTATCCTTGGCAAAACGGATCAGATCGCCAAAGCCGGCCAGCTCGTGCCGGAATGAAATGGTACACAGATAGCAGTTCATCACTATTTTCCTCCCAGCTCTGACAAACGGTATAGGAATGTACGTTCCGATTGGACGATGTCCTCGTTTTTAGCCATCAGCGAGGCGAGCAGATCTGAAGAAGGGTTTATTTTCAGCTTCACAAGGAGATAGTTAAACCGGGTCCATTGCTTCACGATATCGTCGAATAAGGCGGAGACTCCCTGTTCTTCTTCCTCCGGAATAACGTTAAGCCGCTTCAAGGCCTCCCAGACCTTTTTTCTCATGGTAATAATGGAGGTCACCGTCAAAATATTCTGTCCGATCCACTCCGGGAGCCTGGAGGGATTGTCCTGCAGCAGCACACCAATATCCCTGGTGAAGGAAAGAAGCGCATTGCGGCCGCTTCGGGCATCCTCCGTTTCGAAATAATCCCGGTTATTCCGGGCTGCATACCGAAACAGCTCCTGGTGCGAATGCTTAGGGGTGGGCTCGGAGAAATGCAGCATGTGCACATAGAGCTGCCCTTTGTAGACGCCTGCCTGCAAGAGGACTTCCTCCGGCACCCAACCCTCATATCCGGCTACCGGGTCGGCTACCAGAAAGCATCTGTCCTCCTCCCGGAAGCCGCACAGCAGAATGGAGTGGGTAAAGCCCGAGTCGTCGTAGCTTAGCATGGAGCTTGGAAAGAACGGCAGCCTGGAGGCTTTGCAGTCCAACAGAGCCAGCTCTCCGTCGGCAAAACGGTGAGTAAGCTCTTCGGGGGTGGTTTTGCGGAAGGCCACCTCTACTCCGTAAATGGTCTTCAGATTTTTCAGGTTCATGCTTTTTTTGCTGGAAACCAGCACCTTGAAGAAATAGTTGATATTCCAGTAATCCAGGAGGTACCATTCCGGCACCTGTCCCTTCATGCCCAGAGCTGTCATGACGCAGGACGCGATACATTCCATTGGCGCCAGCTGAATCAGCTGAAACTGGGGCTTATAAACGGTTTCTGTGGAATCTCCCATTCTATTCACCTCCCATACGTTCCCAGGAGTCTGTCCGATGGAGTTGTTTTATTAATAAATATTCATCAGGTTTCATTCCTTACCGGTAAAGGAGTGCCCTGGATGCTCAAACACGTTTTGTCGGCCTTGATTTGAATGGAATGTATAAGGGTTCAAAGCCGCCAAAAAACTCGCCCTCAAAGCGTATGCTTCCGAAGCCAGTTTTCCTTACGGAAAACTTTTAACTCCTTTCCCTCCCAGTCATTCCACATGAATATTTATTCACCATTTTCTTTTGTCGGACAGACTCCTAAAGCTTCTCATACAGAGCAGTCAAACCGGTACAGCCTGGCTTTCATCATCATGTGCCGCCAGAAGGGACTGGTACAGCTCACAATGACGTCCCAGCTCCTCATGGGTGCCCTGGCCCACAATTTTCCCGCTGTCCAGAACGAAGATCTGATCCGCATTGCGGATGGTATCCAGAAGGTGGGTTGCTACAAGAATGGTTTTTCCCTTCATCATACTGCGCAGCTCCCGCAGCACCTCTTCCTCCGTAATGTTATCCAGCGAGGAGGTTGGCTCATCCAGCACCAGAATATCCGGCTTCTTCAGGAGAACCCGGGCGATGGCAATACGCTGGCGCTGCCCGCCGGACAATTGGGCCCCTTTGTAGTCCACAGGCGTATGGATGCCTTGGGGAAGCTGATCCATAAATTCCTTCAGGTTGGCGCTGCAGGCCGCTTCGTAAACTTCCTCCTCCGTAGCGTTCAGATTTCCGATGGCAATATTCTCGAATAAGGTCCCCTTGAAGAGGAAAGTATCCTGGAACACAACGCCAAACCGGGCGTTAATCTCGCTCCGGGATATGGAATCCAAGGAGCTGCCGTCTACAATAATCTCGCCAGCCTGCCTGTCCACCAGACCGAGGACGGCCTTGAAAAGGGTGGTTTTGCCGGAGCCGCTGCGCCCTACGAATGCGGCGGTTTGCCCCTTGGGAATACGGAAGCCGACCTCATCCAGAATCACCTTTCCTTCGCTTGCCACATGCAGATCCCACACTTGAACAGCATCCATCTCTACCTCTGCGGCTGCCGGAGTAAGGACCATCCCGGTATCCTGAGCGGAAAGCTGGCTGGTGAAGCTTTTTTCCGGCGGTGTCTTCAGGAATTCTGCGATTCTGTCCGATGCCACCTCTGCCTTGCGGATATCTCCATAGGAATCTGCAATGGCGCGAATGGGGTTCAATACGTTATTCAGATACGAAATCGACGCGATCAGCACACCGATGGTGATGCTATCCCCAATTACCTGGCGTCCTCCCAAATAATAGGTCAGCACAATAATGACACTGATAATAAGGGAGCTGACCGAATTCATAGAAGAACGGAAGAGGGTTTCCTTGGTGCTGCTGCTGACCAGCCCTTTGTACATACGCCGGTTGCGCTCGGCCTCCCAGTCCTCCAGCCCGAATAAGCGGATTTCCTTGGAGCCGTCAATACACTCTACCAAATGCCCGCCTATGGTTTCGTTGTGGTTGCGCACCTGCTCGGCATACCTCCGGATCAGGGAACGGAATAAACGGGGAACGGTCATAATGAGAACGGTGCTTACTCCGGCCATCAAAGCCAATCTCCAATCCATCAGACACAGAATCCCCAATGCCATGGCCATCATAAGGACATGGGAAATCATGTCCACCAAGGTTTTGTTCAGGAAAAAGGAAAGTGAGGCGGAATCGAACCCAAGAAGGGCCAGATAACGGCCCGACCCGTCCTTTTCAATATGGCGGATGGGAATTTGTCGGATATGGCGGGTAAGCGTCTCCCGGATATCCAGCGTATTGCGGATGTCCAGATAGCTGAACAGGCTCCACCTTCCCACAGAGGATCCAGCGGAAGCGGCAGCCAGCACCAGTGACAGGATAAGCAGCGGCCACATCTCATTGTGATGGCCCTGAATCAGGACTCTGTCGATAAACCGGGCGAATATAAGCGGCTGTATCAAGTTGAAGCCCAAATCTCCCAGCATACAGGCGAATCCGGCGATCCGGTGCCTGGGGCGGGAAACAATCAGCGGCTTAATCGCTTTAATCATGGTATACAGAGACATTATCATAGCTCCCCGGAAAATGATGGATGATCGGCTTCGCCGCAGCAGCCCAACGCCCCCGGTCCATCCGGGTGTTGCGCAGCACGGTCAAAGGATTGCGGTTCAATAGCTCCGGCGCCCTAAGCTCCGAAAGATGGTACATCTGCGGCAGTTCTCCGATAGGCCGGGTAAGAAGGTGCTCCGTTTCCTTTGCTGACGGTACTAGAGCGGGGATATCAGAGGATAAGGCCCTGTTGAGAGCCTCCACCACCCTGGGCATAATCAGCTTGTAGCTGTAGCTCTTGGCATTCCACTGCGCCCGGGCCGACATGGAGCGGGCCAGCTCCCGGTCCTGGTACAGACGGACAACCTGCTTGGCTGCTTCCATGTAATCAAAGACAGGCGTGTCTCCGGACCACCGGCAGCTGATGAGCAGTCCGTCTTTCTCATGCTCCGCCACCTCCCGTATGCCATCCCAGCCCGTACATACCACCGGAATGCCCCTGGTTTTGGCTTCAAGAAGATTAAAGCCGAAGGTTTCCCCCGGATCGGTGGACAAATTGACCAATACATCCGCCTTCCGGAACAGCTCCTCCTTCTCCTCTCCCATAACCGGTCCTGTAAAAGAAACCGCTTCTTCTATCCCCAGTTTGTGAACTAGGCTCTGGAGCTTCAGGCGGTACTCCGTGATCTCCGTTTGATCGGCGCCGGTATAATCCCCTGCGATCAGCAGGCGGGCGGATGGAATATGCTGCCTCAACTCATGAAGCATCAGAAGCTGCTTGTCGATATTCTTCACCTGCTCCAGCCGTCCGATGGACAGCATGTGAAAGGCGGGATTAGTCCACCGTCTCCTACCCGGGTCTTCCGCCGTCGTTCCCGGACTGTCCTCCACCCGGATGCACAGCGGAATCACCGGTGATGCCTCATAAACCGGAGACAGATTTGTCAACGCCTGCTTGGCTGAATGGGTGGCAGTCAGCACCACATCCCTGCTGCATAGAAGAGGCGTAATACTCAGCCAATGCCGGAGCCAGTGCTCCGACCCGACGGAATGGGCAATCATCAGAAAGCCCGTCGGTAGTCCGGCCAGACTCCGCGCTGCCAGCAGGTAGGGGGTCAACGCAGGCAAATTGGCATAGATGGCATCCAGCTCATAGGCCTGAACCAGCTCCGCCAGCCCCTTCGCCGCCTCTCCCAGCCGTGCTGCCGACATATCCGGCCATGTATCAGGCGCTCCCCCCATCAGCTTGATCCAACGGATGGGAGGGATTTTTACGACATCTGCGTAACACCCTAAATACTCGATCCATTGTGTATCGATGGCCCGCTCGTTGATTCTGCCGGATTGGCCGCCTACGCATCCGATGCGCTGCCGCTTCATCCCCTTCATCCTGTCTTCTCCAGGTACTTATGGGACACAAGCTCCGCCAATGTGGAAATCGTAGAGAAATAAGAGTGGTCCAGCTCCTCATCATCAAAGCAGATACCATACTTTTGCTCCAGTTGGACAATCAGGTTGATCATCAGCACGGAATCCACCCCCAGTTCCTTCAGATCAGCTATTGGGGAAACCTCCGTTCCTTCAACCAGCTCGGCAATAAGCTCCTGAATTTCCTCCGTTATTTGCTTAAGAGTCGCATTTGAAGAATTCATTCCGTTTCCCCCACCCGATCCTAGATTTGCACCTTACCCAGCACATCCCGGACAACAGCTGAGATTCCCGCTACATCCTCTTCTGTCAAGGCAATATTCATGGGCAAGGATAAGATTTCCCCTGCAATCTCCTCTGACGCCGGGAAGTCTCCTGCCTGATATCCGAGATGCGAAAAGGCCTTCATCCGGTGAATAGGCTCCGGGTACTGGATGGCTGTAAGAACCCCGTGCTTCTGCAGCTGCTTCTTGAGGGTATCCCGCCTCTCAGCTTCTATACGGATCACGTACAGGTGGTAAACATGGCTTTCGTCGCCCCGGCTTCCGGGAAGCTTGACCCCGGAGCAGTTCCCCAGATAAGACTCGTACAAACCCGCAACCTCCCGGCGCTTCCGGGACCATTCGTCCAAATAAGCCAGCTTCAGCTGAAGGGCCGCTGCCTGAATGGGGTCCAACCGGCTGTTCACACCGGGAAATTCATGCTGGTAACGAACCTCTCCCCCGTGGTTGCGCCACTTCCGCAAGCCGGTGGCAAGCTGGGGATCCGAGGTAATAACAGCTCCGCCGTCACCAAGGGCGCCCAGATTCTTATCGGGATAAAAGCTGAAGCAGCCTGCTGTACCCATACTTCCCGCTTTCCTGCCCAATAAGGATGCGCCGGCTGCCTGTGCGCTGTCCTCCACCACGGCAATGCCCCGCTCCTCCGCCCAAGGAATAAGCGCGGTCAGGTCAACCATTTGTCCGTACAGATGGACGGGGATAATGGCCTTGGTCCTTGGCGTAACCAGGCGCTTCACCTGCTCCAGATCAATCAGGAACGTATCGGGGTCACAATCGGCCAGAACCGGAAGAGCTCCCGTATGGTGAATGGCCTCAACAGTAGCGATAAAGGTGTTAGCTGCTGTAATGACCTCGTCCCCGGGGCCAATATCGAGTGCCTTCAGCGTCAGATAAATGGCGTCTGTCCCATTGGCAACGCCGATTCCATACTGCGCGCCGGAATAGCTGGCAAAGGCCTCCTCAAACCGGGTAACCGGCACTCCCCCGACGAATACGCCCCGGGCCGCAATCTCCTCTACCTCCCGCAGCCATTCATCGCGGATTAGCGCAAACTCCGCCTGTGGCGAAGAAAAGGTTACTCTCATCTGGCTTCAGCTCCCTCTTGTTCCGACAGGAGTCTCCACGGCCGTTTGCTTCGTGCCGCCCTGCCTGATCTGTTCCAACAAGTCCATTACTTGAATTGCCTGCTCCAGCGTCACCTCAGGAACACCATCTCCTTTGATGGCTTGCACGAAGGAGGTATAAATCCGCTCGCCTGCGGAGCGGCTGTTGCTCTCCAGAGGAAGGACAACCGGCTCTTGCCCCTTTTCCAAAAGAACGGCCTCCTTATCGCTGTTTACCTGGATGGTGGCCCGGTCTCCGCCGATGATCCACAGAGGAAGCTTGGCCTGAGAGGCAAAATTCACCTCCATGAAGGCTGTAATTCCGCTATCGAACATCATCTCCCCATGGACATAATCCTCCGTATCCCCCTTATTCCAGGAGAGGCGTTGGGAGAAGGAGCGGACTGACTTCACCCTTCCCAGGGGCAGCATAAGGAGTTGGTCGGCCAAGTGCACCCCCCAGTCCAGTATGGCGCCGCCGCCGGAGGATTGACGGTTCCGCCATTCGGGATCGTAGGACTTTACACCGAACGAAGCCCCGGAGCCGAACATATGGTGCCGCCTTTCAATAAATAACGTCTCCCCCGCCAGCTTTTCCTCCAAGGCGCGGAGAACAAACATGAAGTCCGCATCGAACCGGCGGTTATGAAAGACACTGACAACCCGTCCCACACTGTCGGCCAGCCGCTTTAGCTCCACAGCCTCACCGGTTCTTACCGTAACGGGCTTCTCCATAAGCACATGGGCTCCCGCCAGCAGGGCAAGCCGGGCAATCTCATAGTGAGAAACCGGAGGGGTAGCCACTAGCACGGCGTCCAGCTCCTGCTCCAGAAGCTCCGGCAGGGAGGAAAATACCGGCAGCCCTCTCCTGGCAGCCAATGCAGCCCGCTCCGGCGTGATATCATAAACACCGGACACGCTGATGCCGGTCATCTTTTTAATAATGGGAAGGTGAATCAGCTCCACAATACGTCCGAATCCGACAATTCCTAAACGGATCATTTCGCTCATGGGCAGCTCCTAAGCAATCTTATGCTGGCGGAGTTCTTCAATGAAGGTAACGAGGGAGCCCAAAGTCTGGAATACCGCAGGATCCACATCCTCCTCCGGAACACTGATGCCGAATTCCTCCTCCACATATACAATCAGCTGCAAAACCATAATGGAGTCAATGAACAGGTCCTGATAGACCCGGCTTGCCTCCGTCACATTCTCGGGGAGCTTCACCTCCAGGTTTTGCTGCATCAGTTCACATAGGCTGCTCATAATTTGCTCTCTTGTCATTGTCACACACGCTCCTTATTTTCTAATAAAGTCCGGCTAATCTTCCCCCGCTCGTTCCTGGGAATCTCCGCTGCGAACTCAATATGCCGCGGAATCTTGTAGGGTGCCAGCTTATCCACACACCAGCTTTTGACCGTTTCAGGCGTCATCACGATCTCCTCTGCTACAATCATGGCCTTGACCGCATCGCCCCAGACCGGATGTCTGGACCGGTAGACCACCACCTCCTTTATGCCCGGACAAGCGAGAATGACCTCCTCCACCTCTCCCGGAATCACCTTATAGCCCGAAACATTAATAAGCTCGTCCGCCCTGCCGAGGATATGAAGATGATTAGCTTCATCCCAATACCCGCAATCATGGGTCCGGTACCACTGTCCGCCAATTAAGGCGGCTACCTCACCAGGATCTTCCCCTGTTTTGGAAACGCTTAAATAAACATGCTTTAGGGGGCTCCCCACATCCGTTGTTGCAGATGGATCGAAGGACAAGGACAAAGCCCCAGTCTCCGTGGAGCCGTACTGCTGAAGCACTTGGACAGAGCTTCGCTTTAATTTCTCCAGCAAACCTTGGGTAAGCGGTGCTCCGGATGCGACCACTCGTTGGAAAGCAAGCTTCTCCCCCGACAGAGTAAGGAGCAATTGAAGCATAAAAGGAACAGCATACACAATGCTTTGCGGAATGGATTTAATGACCTTAATGGCAAGCTTGGGATTCTGGCCCGTTATAATAACGGGAGCGGTGCCCCGTTCCAATGCGGCAAGAACACCTGTAATCAGCCCGAAGGAATGGGACAAGGGGACCAGCACAATAGGCGTTTCCCCCGTGCTTGCACCCAGTGCGGCATTGTAGTGAACAATCTCCTCCTGCACACCTTGCCAGGTTCTGCGGATCAGCTTGGGCGTGCCTGTCGTCCCGGAGGTGTATTGGTAAAGAGAGGCTTCCCCCCGGGCACGGTCACTCTTAAGTGGAACAATCTCCGGCGTACCGCCTGCCAGGAGCAGATGGGCTCCCGCATTCTGAGCCTGCATAAGCGCCGTATGGAGCGGAGTATCCGAAGGCAAAAGAAGCACCGAGCCGTCCGTGGACATCGCATGCAGAACAGCTCCTAAATAAACCATGGGATCATTGCTGCCAACCGCCACCAAACAACCGTCAAAGCCTTTAACCATAGGACGGATACAGGCAAGTGCATCCGCCCTTGTGATCAATTGATCATTGATCCGTATCATTATTCACGCTCCCTTGTCCGCTTTTTATTATTATAAAACACAACAAAATACCTATATATACCTTATTTTTAATATTAACCCTAATTATTAAGTTCCTGCCTTAACCTCCTACAGCGAATTGATTTTCCTGGCCGAATATGCCTGAGGCCTCCGGTGCTTCTGCCTGTATTGCACTGGTGTAAGCCCGGTGGATTGCCTGAGATACAAGGCCAACGCATCCGGCTTGTTAATGCCCACTTGGCGGCAAATTTCCTTAATCGTGCAGCCAGTAGTTTCCAAAAGCTGGACGGCCGTCTTCAAACGGAGCAGCTTCAGATAACGCATAGGGGTTACGCCCATGATGATCTTGAATTCCTCGCAGAAGTAATTCGGATGATAGTTCACCGCCGCTGCAATCGAAGCAAGATCCAGGTCCGCATTGGATAAGTGCGCCGTCATATAACGGATTGCATAAATAATAGGCCTGCCTTTAATATCCGTAGAGACTTCGCGCTCCGGTTCGGGCTGTTCAGAACGGTCCTTATGCAGGACATACAGAATTTCCGTAATCAAGGCATAGAGTGCCGAAGAATACAGAAATTGCCCGTGCAGGTCATGCGGCTCACCCATATCCGTCTGAAAAGTGTCCAGTGTACGCCGGATGGCAGAAGCCGGAGGGATCACGACTGGCTGTCGGAACTCATTCAGCGCTCTCCCCAGAAAAGGCGCGGCACGGAAACGGATCATCCTTCCTTCGTTTTCCACATGCAGAAGCGGCACTTTCTTAGCAGCCGGCGGAACAAGGACTGCCTGATCCCGCTTCACCCGGATCTCCATTTCCCCATAACGGAATATCATTTCCTGACTATTGGGATAAAGGAGCAAATACTCTCCCTGGACGGTGTTTACAGGCCATGCGAACGGACTGGAACCAATCAACGTAACCGGCAGCTCCAGCTTCAACGGAACATCCCTCCCAGCTCGTATTGTCGACAGGAAGCCATTCCCATCATCAAGTGGATTATACCAATAAAAGTTATTTCGCGCCGCATAAAAAGGGTACATGCTGCATAAAAACGGTACATGCTGACGAAATTCGGAAGGAGAAAGAACCTTCCCGCAACCAGGGAAAATTTAAGACAAAAAGAATTGCCCATCCGCTCAATTCAGCCGATGTACAATTCTTTAGCGGTTTGGTAAAATTATACCAAGATTCTAGTACCAGTTATTAT
>JAEWAA010000151.1 GCA_023391955.1 Bacillota bacterium
CCCATAATCTGCCGCTGATCGGCCGGGCGGACTGGAATGACTGCCTGAACCTGAACTGCTTCTCCAAGGAGCCGGGCGAGTCCTTCCAAACCACCGGCAACATCGACGGCCGTGTGGCTGAATCCGTCTTTATCGCGGGCCTGTTCGTGTTCACAGGGCCGGACTTCGCCGCTCTGTGCCGGCTGCGCGGTCTGGACGGGGAAGCTGAAGCCGCTGAGGCCGCTATTGAGGAAATGCGCAAAACCACCATGGACCACGGCTTTGACGGAGATTGGTTCCTGCGGGCCTACGATCATTTTGGCGATAAGGTGGGAAGCAAGGAAAATGCCGAGGGCCAAATCTTCATCGAGCCCCAAGGCATGTGCGTCATGGCCGGCATCGGCACGGAGGACGGCTCCGCCCTGAAGGCGCTGGAGTCCGTGAAGGAGCGTCTGGAAACGCCGTACGGCATCGTGCTCCAGAATCCGCCTTACTCCACCTACTATCTCAACCTGGGCGAAATCTCCTCCTATCCGCCGGGCTACAAGGAAAATGCGGGGATTTTCTGCCACAATAACCCCTGGATCATGATTGCCGAAACCGTGCTGGGCCGGGGAGACAGAGCCTTTGAGGTGTACCGGAAGATCGCCCCCGCTTACCTGGAGGAGATCAGCGAAATTCACAAGATGGAGCCGTATGTCTACTCCCAAATGATCGCCGGCAAGGATGCCGTACGCCACGGCGAAGCCAAAAACTCCTGGCTGACCGGAACCGCCGCCTGGAACTATATCGCCATTACACAAGCGATTCTCGGCATCAAGCCGGACTTCGGCGGTTTGCAGGTGGACCCCTGCATTCCTGCGGAATGGGACGGCTACACCATTACCCGGGAATTCCGTGGAAGCACCTACGTCATCGCCGTCAAAAATCCGGAGCATGTTTCCTGCGGAGTTCGCAGCGTAACCGTGGACAGCCGGCCGGTGGAGGGTAATATTCTGCCCGTATTCCCGGAAGGCGGCGTCCATCAGGTAGAGGTTGTGCTGGGATAAAGTGGAGCCACCGGGCGCAGCGGTTTTAAGCTGATTTTCAGGTTTCATTCATCTGTTCTTAAGCTTTCTCCGGTAAACTGCCATCATAGACGAACCTTAGAGAGCAACAGCAGGAGATTAAGAAGGAAAAGCAAAGAGCCCTTATCCGTTTAAGCCATTGAGGCGACGGGTAAGGGCTTTTCGATATGAGAGAGTGCCCGTGTGCGCGGCGGCTGCCGATTGATGATGCGCGGCGGTTGGTGGCAGATGGTGTGTGGCGGATGCGGGTCGTATGTTTCTAACGGAAGTGGGAGCCCTTATTTGCTCCAAAACAAAGGTTTGAAAAATCTAACGGAAGCAAGAGACGTTATTCGTCCAAAATGAGGCTTCCAAGGGGCTGTTTGACTCGAATAGCGCCCGTGGCCGCCGTTAGATTTTCAACATCGGCATTTTCGCAGCAATAGCGGCTTGTACTTCCGTTAGAATCCCACGGCCATATGCGCCAATCACCGCTGAGCAACCGGATCAGCCAAAAAAGCACCGGACGGCTCCTCTCCAGGAACCGCACCGATGCCCACACTCAAGTGTACCTTCCACAAGCTGCCCACTTCACGCCGTTTAAGCCAGCGCTTTTTCCAGAAGAGACTGGGCAGATGCCGCCTGGTAGCCGTATTTGCGGAAGAAACCAACATTGGCAAGGCGCCCGGAAACACTCATCCGTTTGGCGCCAAGCTCGCCTGCGCGTTTTTCTGCCGTTTCGATCAGAAGCTCGCCGATGCCCTGCCCGTGGAGCTCGGGGGCTACGCACAGCGCTTCAATGCAGGAGATGCCCGCTTCGCCCTGGGACAGCATCACCACACCCACCACTTTATGGCGCAGTACGGCCACATAGCTCAATCTCTCCGGCATATCCCGGATCACCCGCTCCCAGCTGAACTCACCGGGATTCTCCAGACCGGCCGTCCGCCATGCCTCCTGTATCAGCTCCGCTACCGCTTCCGCATGCGCATTCGCGCAGCAGGTGACAACTACTTCTTGCTCCAGTCTCATGCTCAGGATCACCCATTTCCAATTGATTGTATGTTGTACTTATTATAAAACAGCCAACAGAAAATGGGAATAAAGTTTGTCACTTTTTTCACAAGCGTAAGAACGATTGGCACAAATCCGCCATACTCCACCAGGAAGCGCCGCAGAAAAAAATACGCCCCCGGCCTAGCAGCGGGAGGCGCATCATTTCGTAATCAGTCCTTGGATCAGGCCGAGCTCATCAGCCTTACCTATGGTCTTGCTTCCAGAAAAGCATTCAGCGCCCCGCGGATCTCCTCCGGCGTCTCCAGCTCCAGAACCTGCTCCGCCAGCTTCACACAATCGGCATGGCTGCATCCGGCGACGGTTTCCTTCACCTTGTGAATGGAGCCGGGGGACATGCTCCACTCATGGAGCCCCAGCCCCAAAAGCAGCGGCGCCGCCAGCCGGTCGCCCGCCATGCTGCCGCACATCCCCGCCCATTTGCCGTGGGCATTGGCCGCGTCAATCACATTCTTGATCAGCCGGATCACCGCCGGATGGAAATAATCGTAGAGATAAGAGACCTTTTCGTTCATCCGGTCCACGGCTACAGTATACTGTACCAGATCATTCGTGCCGATGCTGAAGAAATCCACTTCCTTGGCGAAGCTGTGGGCCATTACCGCGGCGGATGGAATCTCCACCATAATGCCCAGCTCCACCTTCTGAGCCAAAGGAACTCCTTCGGCTTCCAGCTGCGTCCGAACCTCCGTATAGATGGCCTTCGCCTGTCGCCATTCCCCCAGCCCCGAGATCATGGGAAACATGATCTTCAGATTGCCGAAGGCGCTGGCCCGCAGCACCGCCCTAAGCTGGGTGCGCAGCAGCTCTTGCCGGTCCAGGCAAAGCCGGATGGCCCGGTAGCCCAGGAACGGGTTCATCTCCTTCGGGAGCTCCAGATACGGCAGCTCCTTGTCTCCGCCGATATCCAGCGTCCGGATGACCACCGGTTTGCCCTGCATGGACTCCGCCACCGCTTTGTAGGCCTCAAACTGAACCTGCTCCCCGGGCATAGACGCGCTGCCCATAAACAGAAACTCCGTACGGTACAGGCCGACGGCCTCCGCTCCTTTGGCCAGCAGCCCCTCCGCTTCCGCCGGAGTGCCGATGTTGGCGGCAATCTCCACCCGGAAGCCGTCGGTGGTGGCAGCGGGATGGGCGGCGAAGGCTGCCAGACGCTCCCGTTCGGCCCGCTCCGAATTCATCAGCCGCAGGAACTCCTCCCGCACCTTCGCCTCCGGCCGCACAAAACACTCTCCTGTGGAGCCGTTCAGGATAACCGGGTCGCCATTGCGGATTTCGTCCAGTCCGGCTCCTACTCCCAGCACTGCGGCAATCCCAAGAGATTGGGCCAAAATTGCCGTATGGGAGGTTTTACCGCCGATGCGGGTCACGAACCCTTGGACCAGTGAGCGGTCCAACTGCACCGTATCCGAGGGGGTCAGATCGTCAGCGATGAGCACCACTTCCCCGCGGATGTCGCTCAGTCGGGCTCCCTGATGGTCCAGCACCTGGGCCAGCAGGCGGCTGCCCACATCCTTGATGTCCGCCGCCCGCTCCTGCATATAGGCGTTATCCATTTTTTCGAAGATACCCGCAATTTGCAGGGCAATCCGGCAAACAGCTGTTTCCGCGCTCCAGCCTTCTTTTATAATCAGCTGCTCCATGGGCGGGAAAAAGGTCGGGTCATTCAAAAAGCTGACCTGCCCCTTCAGAATCCCCGCCTTCTCCTCCCCCAGCTTCAGCTTGGTCTGTTCAATCAGTTTCGCCAGCTCCTCCAAACAACGTGCCTTGGCTTGGCGGAGCTTCTCCAGCTCCGTATCCGGAGCTTCGGCTTTACGCTCAGGTCTGCCTCCCAGCTTCAGGGGGGCATAGACAAAGGCAGTCCCCATCCGGATGCCTTCGGAGACACCAAGGCCCTTAATGATTGTGGATGTCATGACATTTCCCTCCTGTCCTTCGGTTTACGCTTCGCCGAAGCCTTCCTCTACCAGCCGGGCCAGGGTGTCCACAGCCGCTTCCTCGTCCGGGCCTTCCGCCGTAATGGTCATCATAGCCCCTTTGGACAGCCCCAGCGTCATCAAACCGAGGATGCTTTTGGCATCGATGGCTGCGTCCTGGTCCTCCGGCTTCACTGTGATGGCCGACTGGAACGAACCTGCTTTTTCCGAAAACAGCTGGGCGGGACGGATATGAAAGCCCGCATCGTTTCTGATGGTTACTTGTCTCTGCAGCATGGGAATCCTCCTCTATCCGAAAAAATTAGATGTCAGCCAGCAATGCGGCCAATTCATCGTAATTGGCAACGGCCAAAAGTTTGGACCGGAACTCCTCGTCAATGAGCTTGCGGGAAATGGCGATGAGAATTTTCAGATGTTCGTTGCCTGCCGCCTCCTGGGGCACGGCAATCATAAACACAACTTGGACGGGATTGCCGTCCAGTGAGGCCCATTCCAGCGGCTGAGCCAGCTTGGCGAAGGCGATACCCGCCTTGGCCACACCGGGGGACTTGCCGTGGGGAATGGCCACACCGAAGCCGATGCCTGTGGAGCCGGTGGCCTCACGCTGCAGGACCGCCTCCAGATAGGCGGCTTTGTCGCTTATGCTGCCTCCTTCGGCAAGGCTGTCCACCAGGAGGCGGATCGCCTCCTCCTTGGACGTGGCGGATAAGGGAATCTTTACGGATTTTGCATCTAACAGCTCGTTTACGGTCATGGCAATACCCTCCTGGTCGGATCATGGGATAGGATTTAACTATCTAACTATTCAGCTACAGATTGTATGTCCGGCTTCTCGGTTCCCTATACCTAGGATGACGCCCTAGCCTTTTTGGGATTGGAGAGGCTTCTTCAGCACTGCCAGCAAGAGCGCCGATACCAGTGTGCCAACGAGGATGGACAGGGCATACCAGGCCACATGGTTCACGGCATTGGGAATCGCCAGGACAAAAGCGCCGCCGTGGGGAGCACGCAGGGTAATATCGAACATCATAGACATGGCTCCGGTTACGGCAGAGCCGGCAATAATCGATGGAATAACCCGGAAGGGATCACCTGCCGCAAAAGGGATAGCGCCTTCCGTAATGAAGGCCAAACCCAATACCGAGGCGGCTTTGCCCGCATCCCGCTCCTCGGGCGTGAACTTGTTCTTGGCAATCAGCGTAGCCAGCCACAAGGCCAGGGGCGGGGTCATGCCGGCGGCCATAACGGCAGCCATCGGACCGTACACATTGCTGGCCAACAGGCCCACGGAGAAGGTGTAGGCGGTTTTGTTCAGCGGCCCGCCCATATCGAAGGCCATCATGGCTCCCAGGATCAGACCAAGCAGAATGGCATTGGTGGTGCCCAGGGTTTGCAGCCAATTGGTCAGGCCATCCATTACATATTTAATCGGCTCGCCAATCACATAAATCATCATAAGTCCGGTTATGCCAGTTGCCAGTAGAGGGATGATCAGAATCGGCTTCAAGCCCTCCAGATTCCGCGGCATCTTGATGTGCTGCTTCATCCATTTGGCCACATAGCCTGCCAGGAAGCCGGCGATAATGCCCCCGAGGAAACCTGCACCGATCTGGGAGGCCAGCATGCCGCCCACCAAACCGGGAGCCATACCGGGTTTTTCGGCAATGGAGAAGGCAATGAAGCCGGCCAGAATCGGCACCATCAGCTGGAAGGCGGCGCCGCTGCCGATGTTCATTAAGGCTGCGGCCAAGGTTCCCTCCTCCTTGAAGGCTTCGATCCCGAACACAAAGGACAAGGCGATGAGCAGGCCGCCCGCTACTACGAGAGGCAGCATGGCGGATACCCCGGTCATCAAATGTTTGTAAGCACCTTTGCGGGCCGCGCCACGATCTGCCTTCGCTTTTTCCACCTGGTCGGCCAGGCCGGAGGCAGAGCTTTGGGGAGATGCAGCGGGTTTCTCCAGTGCTTCTTCGATCAGCCCGGCCGGATTCTTGATAGCTTGAGCCACAGGCACCTTCACAACTGGCTTGCCGGCGAAACGTCCCTCCAGCACATCCGTATCCGCTGCGATTATAATGGCATGGGCTTCAGCAATTTCCGCATCGGACAGCTCATTCTCCACACCTACGGCGCCGCGGGTTTCCACCTTGATGTCGATCCCCTTCTCACGTGCGGTCTTCAGCAGGGATTCGGCAGCCATATAGGTATGGGCCACGCCGGTGGGGCATGCGGTGACAGCCAACAGCTTTTTCATATCTCATTCATCCCCTTTTCTTTAATCGTGTATGAAATGGAGGACAGCATCACCTGATCCAATTTGGCCTCTACTTCCTCAATGCTGCATACCTGTGTACCCGGTTTGGAGGCGGTAATGGTTCCCGCAGCCGAGGTGATCCTGGCCATCTCCGGGAGCGTCCGTCCCCCCAGCAGGCTGTAGACCATAGCCGCTACCATAGAATCTCCGGCCCCGACGGTGCTGACCGGCTGAATCGGAAAAGGTCTTGCCCGGTATGCCTCCGTGTCGCTGATAAGGATGGACCCGTCTCCGCCCATAGATACCAGCACCAGCTTCAAACCCTTGCTGCGAATCAGCTCCCGGGCGGCAGATACCAGCTCTTCGTCATCCTCCAGCCGACGTCCGAAATACAGCTCCAGCTCATGAAGATTGGGTTTGATGGCGAAGGGCTTCGCTTCTACACCCTCGGCAAAAGCCGGGCCGTCCGCATCCAGGATCACCGGCACGTTCCGCTTGTGGGCCTCCTCAATCAGAGTCCGGTAATAGCCCGCAGGTGCGCCCGGCGGAAGACTGCCTCCGATGACGGCATAAGCAGCACCTTCAAGGGCAGCGGCAAACCGGGCTGTAAAACGCTCCAGCACGGCTTCATCCGCCAGAATGCCCGGTTCATTGAATTCGGTGGTTTGCCGGGTGCTTTCGTCTACCACCTTCAGATTGACCCGGGTTTCCCCCTGCGCTTCCTCAAAGCCGCAGGTGATCCCGGCCTGCTCCAGCTTGTCCCGGAGCAGCCTGCTTTGGTACCCGCCGGCCACAGCCAACGCGGCTGCATGCACACCAAAGCTTGCCAAAACCTTAGCCACATTAATTCCCTTGCCGCCCGCATCAATCCGGACCTCCTTGATCCGGTTCAACCCGGCCAGCTCAATTTTGTCCACAAGGACGGTTTTATCTACAGCAGGATTCATGGTTACAGTAACGACTGCAGGGTTCATGGGTCATTCTCCTTTTTCTGCCGCAATAGTCAGCTGTACGCCCGCTTCCTCCAGCTCCTTCTTGGCCATTTCGGGAAGAAGGGGATCGGCGATGAGACGGTCAATGTCCTTCAGATCCGCCACCTTGGCAAACACGGATTTGCCGTATTTGCTGTGGTCCGCCAGCAGAATCACCTCGCGGCCGGCATGGATCATCTTCCGCTTCATTTCCGCTTCGGTAATGCTCGGTGTGGTCAAACCCGCTGCCGGCTCAATTCCATTGATAGCCAAAAAGGTTTTATCCACCCGCAGCTGCTCCAGTGCCCGTTCCGCCATGGGGCCAACCATTGCCAAGGTTTCATAACGAACCGTTCCCCCTGTCAGCACCAGGCTGATGTTGGACTGCTGGGCCAGCTCCTGGGCAACCACGATGGAGTTGGTAACCACGGTCAGCCTTGGAACCGACTTGATGGCTTTGGCCAGATAGTAGGTAGTGGTGCCGGAGTCTAGGATGATGGTGTCCCCTTCCCGGACCAGCGCCGCGGCTTCCCGGGCAATGGCTTCCTTCTGGAGACGGAAACGGTCCTCCTTCTCCACATAGGACGGTTCGGCATTATCCGCTTGGACAAGGGCCACCGCACCTCCATGGGTACGGCGGACCAGCCCGCTTTCCTCCAGATCCTTCAAATCCCGTCTCACCGTGGATTCCGACACCTGAAATGTCAGGGCCAGTTCCTGCACGGAAGCACGTCCGGCATGCTGTATATGATCGCTTATCTGCTGCTTGCGTTCTTCTTCAAATAACAAGGGGGCCTCACCTCCTGAGCTAGTTTGCTCATTTGCAGTCATTTTATAAAAGATAAGGAGTAAATCATGATTGTTTCCTCTCACTTATGATAATATATGATCATTATTATTTTGTAAAGCGCTTTATTCAAGAAAATCACTCACAAATAATCACATATGCGCACATTCTTCCCTAATTCATACACAAAAAAACGCCTAAGCCAGTTTTGGCCCAAGCGCCTTCCATTATCCTCATTCTTTTAGTCCCCCGCCTCCATCAAAAGCGAAGCCGCCAGCTCCACATGCTCCAGGGACGACGGCAAGTGGCTTTCCACATTCCAGCTTTCCGCCATGGCCGTTTCGATATAGAACAGCTGGCGCAGGTCAGCCTCCGGCACCTCCAAGCGTTCCGCCAGACTGATGATAATTGCGTTCATCCTTCCATAAGTACCGGGGGTAATGATGTCGCCAACCTCATTCAGGATAAACCGCGGCAGGTCAAATATTGGGTCGCCGGTCACACCCTTGGGGTCGATGATCCGGTAAGCACCATTTTGCTCCAACAGGATATTGTCATGATGCAAGTCGCCGTGCAGCAAAACCCGCCGGGGATAGGCGTCCCACAAAACCAAGCAGAGCTCCTCCGCTTTTTGCATATGTCCGCATAGTCTGCGGTTTCCTTCCCTCTCCCGCATATAACGGGCGATCCGGGTAACCCAATCCAAGTAAGAGGGATACACTGCCGCATCGGCTGGTGCGATATGCAAACTGTCAACCAAACTGGAAAATACGGATAGTCTCTTGTCTAAAGACGGCTCGCTCCGCAGGGGCGTTCCCGGAAGAATCCGCTCCTCCAGCAGGGCCCCCTCCGCCGCATCCGCGGCAAACAACCGGCAAAACCTCCTGCCGTTGTACTCCTCCAATGCCATTGCTTCCGTTGTCCGTTCCCTGCTGGGGGGACCAAGCTTCAGGATTGCCTTGCCGAATGAGGAGGATTCACAGGTGAATACACAGTTTGCCGAAAAGGAGTGCAGCAGCCCCAGTCCGGTGAGTCCCCACCGTTCTGTACATCTGGACAGCTTCTCCCCCAATCCGTCCCAAAATACGCTGCCGAACCGGCCTATAATTTGATCTGCTTCCTCTTCTGTAAAGCTGTACATATAATGCCTCCGGTAATCCGACGTTACCATTTATTGTACTGCACAGCTTGTCCGGGACTCAACCGGAGAATGGCCGGTCTTTACATTGCCGACCGCTGCCCCTACAATATCCTTTGAGGTGAAGCCGCTCCAATGAAAAAATACATACGAATTGTCCTTCTGCTGCTTGTTGTGGGCGTCCTCTTCTATGCCCAGATGAACGGATATATCGATATCCGCTTTGATGAAGAAACGGGTACGGGGGAAACTGTGACGCTTCAGTTCCCGTCGGACCGGTACCCGGAAACGGCCCTCCACATTAAAGAGGCTATCGCCGCCGGAGAATCCCCAACCTGCACCCTGGACCGGAAAGGGGCCGACCAAAACCGCAAGGAATCCCTGAAGGGTATTCCCACCAAAGCAGGCTATGACCGGGACGAATGGCCGATGGCCATGTGCGCGGAGGGCGGTGCCGGTGCGGATATCAAATATATCGACCCCTCCGACAACCGGGGAGCAGGAAGCTGGGTCAGCAACCAGCTGGAGCAATACCCGGACGGCACCCGCGTCCAATTTGTCGTTCCGTAAGCCGGTTTTTAGCACCGGTGTTTGCAATTAGTAAGGCAGATTCGAAATACATCTGGACAGAGCCACATTGAGCATATCCTGGTTATAATACGGATGCAGAGTATTGTGGTGAAGCAGCTTTTCGGCCCATCGCGCGGCACGGCTGTATGATTCGTAATCATGCGCATTTATATTAAAATGCACAAAATCCATATGCGTTTGGTATTCTTCCTCAGTCGGGTATACCCCGATATGCGAAAACTGCCGTTCGCGCACTCTCCGCGCCGAAAGCTCTTGAATGTCGCGGAAGCTCTGGGAAACCTGTCCGGCATGCTGCCTGTAATAAAGCAGCGGCTGCGGCAGGTTTGCCATTTGTACATAAGGGGCAATCCGGTTCCACAGCTCGTAATCCTCTGCATGCGGAAAGTCGGAACTGTAGCGGATATGCAGCCGCTCAATTGTGCTGCGCCTGAGCATAATGGTGGGGTGGGAGATGCAGGTATGAAACAGCAGCCAGGTCCGGATTTCTTCATGGGTCAGCGGATTTATTTTGTGGTTGCCCTGCCGCGAGAGTATCATGCCCGTACCGCACAAGTCGATATGGGGATTCTCCTCCATAAAATGGACTTGGAGCATGAGCCGGTCAAGGGAGCTGGTATCATCCGCATCCATCCGGGCTACGTATTCCCCTTTTGCTATAGACAAACCATGGTTTAACGATGCAATCAATCCCAATTGGGATTCATGCCTGACGATTTTAACGCGGGGATCCTTAACCATGTCCAGCATGATGGATGTGGAATCGGTAGAGCCATCGTCAATAATAATGAATTCAAAATCCCGGTAGGTTTGAAACAGCATGCTCTCAATGGAAGCCTGGAGATAAATATCGTTATTGAAGGTAGACATAACAATGGACACCTTTGGCACGGACAGCCCTCCTTCTTCGCATAGGTCTACGATATAGTAATCTCCTCCTACGGGAATGGATTGGTTCATGCAACCAAGCTTAAGAGCCTTTTTTTATGAAAAAAGGCTCTTAACTACTTTATCTGTCGTAGTAATTATGCTACAATGGTTTTACTACGACAGACGAAGTACGACAGATGCAGTAATAGAGCGGAATCAACCGGCTAAACCGGAAAGGAGGCCCGGCGTGTGATCAGCAGCGATGTAATCCGGGGTTATAACGACACGATGATCCTGTATATGCTCCTGGACGGAGAGTCATATGGCTATGAAATCTCCAAGAATATCAAGAGGCTCTCCGAGGAGAAATACATTATGAAGGAAACCACGCTTTATTCCGCTTTTACCCGGCTGGAGAATAACGGCTATATCGAATCGTTCCACAAGGACGAAACCTTGGGCAAAAGACGGACCTATTACCGCATGACACCGGCGGGTTTGGCTTATTATCAGGACAAATGCAGAGAATGGCTGGTTACCCAAGAGGTTGTCAACAAATTTATAAAGGAGCTGTGATCGTATGGACACAATCGCCAGTTATCTGGATAACATGTTCGCTTCCCTCCCCCGTACAAGGCAGATGCTGACGCTGAAGGAAGAGATGCTTGCTACTATGGAGGAGAAATATCAGGAGCTGAAGCACGAGGGCAAAACGGAAAACGAAGCGGTGGGTATCGTCATTTCGGAATTCGGCAACATTGATGAGCTGATGGCGGAGCTGAATATTCCCCTGGCTTCTGAGGAGGCGGTTCTACCCGTTGTCACAGAGGAAGAGGCTTATGGCTTCATGAAGGTAAAGAAAAGCACCGGACTGTTGATTGGATTAGGTGTATTTATGTGTATTGCAGGGGTTGCCCTTCTGGTCTTCATCTCGACCCTGGTGGAAAACAGCGTATTCGGCGGGCTGCTTTCGGAGGACTCCGGATATATGGTGGGGCTTGCCGCCATGTTCGCTCTTATTGTACCGGCTATCGGCATCTTTATCTATGCGGGTATGAAGCTGGAGAAATACAAATATCTGCAGGGGGAATTCGTCATTGACGCCTCCCTGAAGGCTATGCTGGAGAGCAGGAAAGCCGCCTTTGCTCCTACGTACACCTTTTCCCTCATCGCCGGAGTTTGTCTGGCCGTGGTTTCCCCTGTTGCCATCTTCATCGCATCCGCGGTGGGAGAGCAAACCGCCACCTACGGCGTCTCGGTCACCCTGCTTCTGGTGGGAATCGCCGTGATTCTTTTCATTTATTATGGAAGCATCCGGGAGAGCTACAATATGCTGCTCCAGCAGGAGGAGTTTACGAAGGAGAAAAAGGAAATCAATCGGGTGATCGGTGTGGTTGCCTCCATTGTTTGGCCGGTGGCCACCTGTATTTTTCTGGCCAGCGGGTTCATCTATGGCATGTGGCATATCAATTGGGTGGTATTCCCCGTCACCGGCATCCTCTTCGGCACCTTCTGCGGCGCCTACAGCATCCTCAAGGAGCGCGGGCGGGCGTAGTGGTTAACCATAACACAAAGAAATAGGCCGCCCTTTGACCGGGGACACGACCTATTTCTTTTAGGTAGTACCTGTTTAAAAGCTGACCACCCTTAAAGCGGCTGTTGCGCATGAGAGTCGTGTTAGCCGCACGGCTCTCTTTGCATTGTGCGCTCATTCATATTGAACTGTTTTACAGCGGATATGCCATGGTAGTCATCAGGCTGTTCTCGGCCTGGGTGGAATCCAGCCGGCTGTATTGTACGATAACCGGCACATTGCTCTCCACTTCCATCGCATAGGGGACGCCTACCGGAATGCCTACGCCGTCTTTGATCAGAGAGCTTGTCCGGATATGCTTGGTCCGTTTGGCGGGGCAGACGGCCGGCACCTTCTCCAGCGGAGCTTGATCCTCGTAATAAACAGTCACCAGGATTTGCGCGTCCTCGTCGCCGCAATTCAGTACGCAAATGGATTCGTGGCTCAACAGCTCACCCTTGCTTACCGGAGGGATGAAGCCGTCCGGAATATACCAATTTAATGCACCCTTGCCCATGTTCAAAAAGCACCTCCGCAGGTTGTGGTCGTTCTCATAAACATTGCATTTCCCCTCTATCATAACGGCCCCGGGAAAGTGAATCAATAGCCCACCGGAAGATTTCACAGAAAAACAAATAAATTCGGAAACAAAAACAGATCACAGCAAGAAAGCAGGATATTGCGGTAAAAAAGCAGCTTTGGTTATGTTCGTCCCATTTTTCCCGTGTTAAGGTAAGGGTATTCCAAGGTATAAGGAGCTATATGCCATGACTGAGCTGAAAATTAACGCCGGCAAAACCGCCGGCACCATTAACCGCAATATTTACGGCCATTTTGCCGAGCATCTGGGCAGATGCATCTATGAAGGAATCTGGGTAGGCGAGGATTCCCCCATCCCCAATACCAAGGGGCTGCGCAACGATGTGACCGCCGCCTTGAAAGCGCTGAATATTCCCGTGCTGCGTTGGCCGGGGGGCTGCTTCGCCGACGAATACCACTGGATGGACGGAATCGGACCGAAGGAAAACCGGCCGCGTATGATCAATACCCATTGGGGCGGTACAGTGGAAAACAACCATTTCGGCACCCACGAGTTTATGGAGCTGTGTGAGCAGTTGGGCACGGAGCCGTACATCAACGGCAATGTAGGCAGCGGCACGGTCTACGAAATGC